>NZ_JBFRTD010000008.1:0-303901 GCF_041473955.1 Vibrio sp. 10N.222.54.E6
TTGATTTTCCGGTATAGCGGCTTCCGACGTCTCGGAAAACCAAGTAGTTATCTCTAAGTTACTTTTAATAACGGCGTGAATGCTGAAACCTTTAGAAAAAAAGCAACAAAATTAAAGAAATAGCGAGAAAGGATAAGAAAGCGTGACTGGCAGTGAAATTATCAAAAAAAGATGAGAAAAAGGCTAAAGTTGTCGAAACGTCAGCCGGGGGAAATATTGTGTTTTAATTAACCAAAGGACTTTAGTTAACCGAGAATACCTTTATAAGAATTAACCTAATTTATTAGCCTAGCAGCGTTAAAGCTAAGTTCGGCGCTTGCTTAGCTTGAGCTAAAATAGTGGTACTGACTTGCTGCAGTATTTGTTGTTTGAGCATTTGAGTGGTTTCTTTGGCGTAGTCTGTATCTTTGATTCGACTGTTTGATGCCCCCAAGTTCTCATGAACATTTTCAAGGTTATTAATCGCATGGTCAAAGCGGTTTTGCATCGCCCCGAGTTCAGAACGGTGACTATCAACATACTTCATCGCTGTATCCAAAATAGACACGGCGCGCTGTGCTCCACCAACATCAGTGACATTAATATCATCGACTGACTCGTAATAACCCGCCGACATCGAAAGCTCACTGGCTAACGAGCCTGAGAAAGAGATCGTGCCTGCCGTGTCTTCGCCTGACATATAGATCTGAAGCTGCCCTTCATCATTGACGGAAGCCGAAACCAGATCCGTTTGACCATTGATATAAGTCGCTAGCTCTTCAATGTCATCGCCCGCCTTGGCATTAATGTTGATCTCTTGAGGCTGACCAAAACGATCGGTAAACGCCATCGTCATATCTGTCTGGTTGGATTTAACTTCCCACGAGTCACTTGCCATGCCATTGGCAACATAGCTAAAGCCGCCCATGTTGATATCATCGGTGCGCATGTTTTTCAAACCTATATGCACCGCCTCACCAGAGCTGCCACCGATTTGAAATGACGAGCTACCAAAGCTGCCGTTAAGGAGCTTTTTCCCACCAAATGACGTGGTTTCCGCAATTCGGTTCAACTCATCATTTAAGGCGGTTACTTCTTCTTGAATAGCCGTCCTTTCTGATTGGCTATTCGAACCATTAGTCGCTTGCAGTGACAGGTCTCGCATGCGTTGCATGATATTGGTGGTTTCATTCATCGCCCCTTCTGCTGTCTGCATAATGGAGATACCGTCGTTAGCATTTCGAACCGCAACATCGATGCCGCTCATCTGTGCTTCTAATCGATTAGAGATTTGTAAGCCAGCAGCATCGTCTTTTGCACTATTAATACGACTCCCTGAAGCCAAGCGCTCCAAAGATTGGTTCAGCATGTTATTGGCATTAGAGAGATTCCTCTGAGCCACTAATGCTGAAACATTCGTATTCACAGTTATAGCCATAGACCTTCACTTACAAAAAGATGAATAAAACTTACGATTGCTCTTGTATCGACCTATTTATATAAAACTTTAAAAAAAAGGAGCCATGAGGCTCCCTTTGTTTATTCTATTTGAGACGACTTACTTAATCGTTAGTGTACTCAACATCTCAGCTGAAGGAGCAAAGTAGTAAGCGCCAGTAACGGCTTTAGTAAAGCGAAGCAGTTGGTCTGTTTTGCCATCTGTTTCGCCGTACATACTCTCTAGCATCGCATCGAAATTATGACGAACATTACAGTAAGCGATGAACAGTAAACCGTGATCGCCTGTTGCTGTGCCGTAAGGTAGGCTATGACGAACAATTTTAAGGCCCTTGCCTTCTTCTTTGATATCCACACGACCAACGTGAGACGCCGCTGGAACATCGTCTAGCTCGATCGAATCTGGCTTGGTACGGCCAACCACTTTCTCTTGTGCCGATACGTTTAATCTATTCCAAGCTGGCAGGTTATGCACAAAACGCTGCACCATTACGTAGCTACCACCTGCGAATTCACCTTCAGGCACAATCGCCACTTCAGCACGCTGCGCGTCTTTCGGGTTTTCAGTGCCATCAACGAAATCAGTCATGTCACGTGAGTCTAGGAAACGGTAACCGTAAGTTTCATCTACTACTTCAACGTCTGCCGCTACTTCAGATAGCAATTTACGTAGGATGAAGAAGTGTAGGTCATGTCGGTTTGAATGACAGTGAATCAGAACATCAGACAGTGTGCTCGGTGCTGTGATATCACCTTCACCAAGCGCAGGAAAATCAATTAGATCAGAGGGAGCAGCGTGCTCGAACTTATCCCAAAAAGCTTTTGAGAATGCTACCGACGCCGTTAGGTTCGCATCAGGTTGAGTTTGGTTTAGCTCGTCGATTAGAGTCGGAAGCTTTTGAATTTCTGCTAGTACATTAGCAGTATTAGCGTTCACTTTAAGTTGAACGTAAAGAGCGAAAGGCCCAGCTTCAGGCAAAATAGCACTTTGAACGTTAGGCTGCTCATTTGAAACATTAAGCATAGATTATTCCTTCCAGTTTTAGCTTCTAAGTATAATTGTGAATGGTACAAATGTTTTGATGAGAATCAGTCTTCGTGCTCAACCACTTTAAAGCAATCCCTAGCGGCATGGCTATTGGTTAAATAAAGCGCTAACCAGAGGAGCAATAATAGGGTGATAGCATTTGACCAACGGAACCATCCGTTATCCGAATAGATTAGATAAATTGTGTGGGAGCCCTGTGCCAAGATAGCCATCATGGTAACCCAACGTCCCCATGACACGACTTTGTTAAGGCGCTTTCTATCTGGAGATCTTAGTCCAAATAACCACATCAATAACAAACTAGGGACACTCAACGCAATCCCGACATAAAACATCTGGTGGTCTGGATAGATGGTCTCAAGAATATCCGTTCCCGACTCTCGGCTTGCGCCCGCAACAATGAAAACGACCAAAGCTTTCGCAAGAAACAGCCAACCTAACCATAATAAGATTGGGGCTTTCAAAAAGCCGTGTTTATCGTATTGTTCTATGGAGTACCGCACAACTCTCACTTTCACTTGTTTTCAAACCAACACTTTAACGCAAATCATTCATACTTAACTAGGTTTGCGTTATCTTATTGGTTAATCCGTTTTAATTGTCGAACTCAGTATGAAAAAGAAAACTAATACACCGTCTGTTGAATCTCAACAAGAAGCACTGAAGATAGCCAAAGCGACGCAAAAGCCAGCTCAAACCAAAGAACAAACAAAATTAATTGCTCAAGGTATCGAAAAAGGCATCGCACTTTACAAGAAACAGCAAAAAGAACGCAGCCGCCAAGCCGATAAAGCAAGAAAACGCGTAAAGAAAGAGAAGCAAACTCAACAAACTAATCTAGACGAAGAGAACAATGTAGACACAATTGTTGAAACAACATCAAATCACGCCAGCAAATTGCCGTGGTTACTATTGATCGCAAGCTGGGTAGGTTTCGCGATTTATTTGATGAAATAGCAGGATAAATGTATGAAAAAGGAATTAGTCGCTTTAGCTATGACAGGCATATTAGTCGGGTGCACGACACCGACAACAGTCCCACATAGCAAATCTGACCAAGTACAAATGGATTACCACGGACTGATTGATATCAACGAGTGCGAATATAAAGGGGAAGTCACCGGCAGCGAAGGCCATTGGTATAGTTATCTGTTTTACCCGAACGACACTCTGATTCAAGGCGCAATGAATGAGCTAAAGTCCAATGCTATTGGATTAGGTGCGGACACCGTAATTTTCACACTTCCCCAAGATTTTGCGACTTCCGTAACCATGTTGGGCACCGCTTATCGGTGTCGCTAATTCGACTTATCGGTAATCGGTAATCGGTAATCGGTAAGGAGAAGAAAGAAGAAAGAAGAAAGCCAGCTTTCGCTGGCTTATGCACTAAATCCAAGGCTTGTTGCTATATCGCCTTTACGCTGGATAACCCATTGACTGTCAAATGGCCCCCAGTCGGATAATTGGTAATAGCCATCATTATGACGTCGCCCATCTTGAACAAACATAAGTTCAATACCGATCCCCGGTAACGCCTTGAGTACATCTTGAATAGTACGACGAGGCCACCCCGTTTTTTCGATGAGTTTAGGCACATTTGGCCTATCAAGGCTTTCCACTAACAATGCTAAATATAGCCGCCTTGCAAAAACAGGACTCAACTCCATTGACACCTCCTATATATGTGCAACTCAATTATTTCTTTTTTTGCTGACAACATGTTGAGGCTGATCAATAAGTCTCCAATAGTGACATTTTCTTACTGTTTTTTTTCACTCTATGAAATATTCCTCACTCTATTTTGTCTGAATTGCCGCTTCCTGATAGGATTCAACTCATAACAACGAAATAAAATCACCCAAAGGAAGAATAATGACTATCACTATGTTTGGCATTCCGAATTGCGACACCATCAAAAAAGCAAAAAAATGGCTCGAAGCTGAAGGTATTGAGTTCGAATTTCACGATTATCGTAAACAAGGCATCACCGAAGAGTTGGTAACAAGCTTCTGTTCAGATCTTGGGTGGGAGCTTGTGTTAAACAAACGTGGTACGACTTACCGCCAATTTTCTCAAGAGCAAAAAGACACATTAACGGAAGAAAAAGCCGTAATTCTGCTTGTTGAACAACCAGCAATGATCAAGCGCCCTATCTTGAAAGTCGATGGCAAGCTTCATATTGGCTTCAAAGCTGATCAATACGCTGCTATTTTTGCGTAATCAGCTGTATTAGAACAGATAACAAAGCGTTGAACTTCCCCTGTTCAACGCCTGAAATTAATGACTAGACGTTTAATTTAAACAAGGAACTCAAGGATGACAGACAGCCCAACTTTGGCTCTGGCAAAAGACCTAATCAGCCGTCAATCGGTAACACCAGAAGATGCAGGCTGCCAAGACCTGATGATTGATCGCTTAAAAGCGCTAGGTTTTGAAATCGAAGTGATGGTATTTGAAGATACGACGAACTTCTGGGCTCGCCGTGGTACCGAAGCCCCCCTATTTGCTTTTGCTGGTCACACTGATGTTGTACCTGCAGGCCCAATTGAGCAGTGGAACACTAAGCCATTTGAACCGACTATCGTAGATGGTTTCCTACACGGTCGCGGCGCGGCAGATATGAAAGGTTCTCTGGCTTCAATGGTTGTGGCTGTAGAACAGTTCATTGCTAAGCACCCTGATCACACAGGCTCAATCGGTTTCCTTATCACGTCAGATGAAGAAGGCCCGTTCATCAACGGGACAGTGCGCGTTGTCGAAGCATTGATGGCTCGTGGTGAGAACATCGACATGTGTATTGTTGGCGAACCATCAAGTACTGAGTACGTAGGTGATGTCGTAAAGAACGGCCGTCGTGGTTCTATCACTGGCGATCTAACGATTAAAGGCACACAAGGTCACGTTGCCTACCCTCACCTTGCGAACAACCCGGTACACAGCTCTCTGCTTGCGATCAATGAATTGGCGACGACCGAGTGGGACAAAGGTAATGATTATTTCCCACCAACCAGCTTCCAGATCCCAAATGTAAGTGCGGGCACTGGCGCATCAAACGTGATTCCTGGTGAATTTAATGTTCAGTTTAACCTTCGCTTTAGCACTGAGTTAAACAACGATATCATCGTTGAAAGAATCACAAATACACTCGACAAATACGATTTCGAATACGATTTAAAATGGACATTCAATGGCGACCCGTTCTTAACCGACGCAGGCTCGTTGCTTGATGCTATTGTCGATGCAGTAGGTCACGTGAATGATGTTAAGCCGGCACTGCTTACCACAGGTGGTACATCAGACGGACGCTTTATTGCGCGCATGAAAGGACAAGTGGTAGAACTAGGCCCTGTTAATGCAACCATTCACAAGGTTAACGAGTGCGTGAAAGTGGCTGATTTAGAGAAACTAACTGACATGTACGAAAGAACATTAGTGAACCTGTTCGCTAAGTAGTTTTTTCATCAGCGATTCATAGCATCTAATTATTGAGAGACACGTTATGACACCAGAGCAGCTAACCGGACAATCAGATTCTCATCTAGAACCTAGCCTCATTGGCAGCAAAACCTTCTTGGTTCACAGTGAGGTCAAAGATGACCTAAACGATTTGATTGAAGCTGCTCAACTCGCGGGTTTCAAAATGGAGATTGCCAGTGGCTTTCGCGACTATGAAAGGCAATCTCTGATTTGGAACCGTAAGTTTTCTGGTGAAGCACCAATATTAGACTCAGAAAGCCAACCACTTGATGCTTCAAGACTCAGTGAACATCAAAAGTTGTCAGCGATACTGAGGTGGTCTGCACTGCCTGGGGCGAGTCGTCACCATTGGGGTTGTGACTTTGATGTCTTTGCTCGTAATCACTTACCTGAAGGCACACAGCTGCAACTGGAACCATGGGAATACCTTACTGGCCACCAGCAAGCGTTTTACCAATGGCTTTTTGCCAATGCATCTCAATTTGGGTTCTTCTTTCCGTACAGCCAAGACCTCGGCGGTGTGGCGATCGAACCATGGCATATCAGCCATCGAAAAGTATCGGAGTTGTGTTTATCACAGTTATCTCCCACTTTACTTGGCAAGCAACTCCAATCTAAGCCAATATTAGGGTATGAAATTATTGCGGAGCAGCTAGACGAGATCTATGCGCGCTTCGTGGCGAATATCAGTCATTAGGAGCGCTTATGTTAGAGTGGCTTACAAACCCTTGGGTTATCATCATCATCGTGGTTAGCGTTGTGGTGGGTAATATTGCTGCGCTCAAACAGACCGCTAATATGGATCTGACAGGTCGTAACAAAACAGAAAAAGACTTAGACAAGCTCAATCAATTGGATAAACAGAACCAAGAAAAAGCTCAAAAAGATGAGTCTACTGACAGCAAAAGCACTTAGCGTAAAGTCCTTGATACGCTAGCCCCAACAAGTCAGGCGCGTGTTACCCCTTGTTAGCGAAATGACAACATAAATTGACAACACGCACATAAAACACTGACTAACAAACATAAAACACTGACTAACAAACATAAAAAAGAGGACATTGTATGTCCTCTTTTTTTTCTTCTAAATTTGCTCAGTGCTTATTCAGATTTTGCTTCTTTCTTGTCTTTGGTTTGGTCTGCAACGTGTGCTAATACCGGTACCATTGACTTAAGTAGCTCTTCTTCTACAGGCTTACCTGTTGCATCCGTTACGTTAATCGATGTACGGTTGCCAAGATCACCAAATAAGAAGGTGTAAGTACCTGGCGCTAAGTCAATAGGCTGTAGGCCAATCTCTTCCCAGAATTCATCATCTGGCGCGGCATACTTAGCTTTCACTGTACCTTGAGACTGGTTACGCTCTTCAAGTTCGAAGCCCATCGTCGGTAGCAAGGTAGGTAGACGTTGCCACAATACATTGTATGGTGTACGAGCAATGATCACAGGGAAACCACTGCGGTCCGAACCCATTGAGATAGGAATGCGTTTCACCAACTCTTGCGCTTTCAACGCAGCTTCAGCACGAAGGTTGGCATCGTATTTAGCCATCACTAGATTCGTTAAGAACGCGTTGTAACGCTCTTTATTGGTTGCCGATACTGGTTTCTCTTCAGAACCTTCACGCCAATCAATCAGATTAATCTTGAAGCCATGGCGATTGTTCGCTTGGAAACGAGAGAGAGAATAGCGGCTACCAATCTCGACTTCTTCATCTTCAGAAACCCAAGTTACCCAATCGGTCTCAATATCGCTATCTGATTGTTCAAGAATGCCAATGCCACGCTGAGTTAGCATATCTACAGCCGTTTGCCATACTCGGTCAGCCTCTTCAGCACGAAGGAGCCATAACGTCACTTCACCATTTTGACGCTCAGTACGAGCACCTGGGATCAGTTCAAGAACCTGTTGAGGAGGACGAATATCCACTTGACGACCGGTACCACCACTGAATTCACCGTTTGGGATATCAAAGTTTGGGTAAAACTGAGGCTGAGCATCTTCAGGCAATTGCCATTGTGAAAACTCAGGTGTTTCTAAGTATTCAAAATCATCTTTGGCTTGGCGACGTTGAGTCGGGCTGCCAGAACATGCTGTAAGAACGAAAACAGCCAGTGAACCGATCACTAGCTGGTGAGAATACTTCATTTATACTCCTAAATGCCGAAGGTTCGCTTCGGCATTGCTTTATACGTTTTTAGTAAATGCACGCTTCAGTCATTGCTTGAGCAACAACAGGTTGAGCTGGTTTTGACAGTTCAGTCAGTGGTAGACGTAAGCCACCTTCAGCAATCAGACCCATTTTGTGAACCGCCCATTTTACGGGAATAGGGTTAGACTCAACGAACAAATTCTTATGTAGAGGCATCAAACGCTCATTGATCGCTTCAGCTTCCTCAAACTTGCCTTCCTTCGCTAGCTTGAACATAGTCGCCATATCAGCAGCTGCAACATTGTTCGTTACAGAGATCACACCATCGCCACCACGCTTAACAAATTCAAGACCAGTTAAGTCATCACCACTTAGTAAGATAAAGTCTTCGCCACAAAGTTCACGGTGAATTGCAATTCTTTCGAGATCACCCGTCGCATCTTTAAGTGCAACGATGTTTTCGATCTCGGCAAGGCGAGCAACCGTTTCTGGCAACAAGTCTACCGCAGTGCGACCAGGTACATTGTAAAGGATCTGTGGAACGTCACTGACTTCAGCAATTGCTTTGTAATGTTGGTACAAACCTTCTTGAGTCGGTTTGTTGTAGTACGGCGTTACGCTCAGGCAACCAGCAATACCAGAACCATTGAGCAAACGGCTGAAAAGTACAGATTCGTGAGTTGCGTTTGCACCCGTACCAGCGATAACAGGAATACGGCCATCAGCAAATTCAACGACCTTATTGACGACTTTGACATGCTCTTCAATAGTGAGTGTTGAAGACTCACCAGTTGTGCCAACCGCAACCAGACCATCACTACCTGCTGCAACATGGTGATCAACTAACTTTTTAAGGCTGTCGAAATCCACTTCACCATCTGTATTAAATGGTGTAACTAGCGCAACGATACTTCCTGAAAACATGTCTATCTCCCTTAATTTATTCTTTTTGCATGTTACTGTAAGCCAATCAATAAACACAAGACATTAAAGTGGCTTACCAGCAACATCTGCAGTAAATATTGTCGTATGTTTGAGGTAAAACGACTTATAACGGCGTTCGACCTAGAATTTGGGTAACCTACACTCAATCTAGCGAATAGCTCTGCACTCGATGTCAGTAACAAGTAAGCAATGCTCTCACGCCACTCTTTGAATTTTGAACACTCTAAATATTCCTATTACTTGTTACATATTTGAAGCAAAGTGCCTCATAAAAGCCCCAAGCACACACTTATTCCTCTAGCTAACTGTGCTAACATGCATGAATCAATGGAATATAAGAGACGTGATTTTATGACTCAACATCTAGTAATCACAGCTGTGGGCACAGATCGCCCAGGTGTATGCAACCAAGTGGTTCATTTAGTCACCCAATCAGGCTGTAACATTATTGATAGCCGTATCGCTCAATTTGGCGAAGAATTTACGCTTATCATGCTACTGTCTGGAAAGGCAAACAACATCACCCGCGTTGAAACCACCCTGCCCTTGCTTGGACAAGAGCACGACTTGATTACGATTATGAAGCGAACCTCAACTCATGATGTTATTGAGAACTCTTACACAGTAGAGGTGTTCGTTGAGTCAGACGATAAAATCGGCCTTACTGAGCAGTTTACCCAGTTCTTCGCAGACCGAAACATCGGCCTCGATTCGTTAAGTGCGCGAACCATCAATAAGTCTAAGGTTCAGCTCGACAACGACCAATTCCATATCTCTATTACCGCTTCTGTGCAATCAGAATGTAATTTGATGCAGCTACAAGAAGAATTCGACGCGCTGTGCCAGAGCCTATCCGTACAAGGCTCGCTCAACTTTATCAAAAACAGTTTTTAAAAAGGAAATATCATGAATACGCTAACGGCTGGTGTTCCAGCACCTGCTTTTTCTCTTCCAGATCAAGATGGCAATATCGTATCTCTTGGTGACTTCAAAGGTAAAAAAGTCCTTTTCTATTTTTACCCTAAAGCAATGACTCCAGGTTGTATTGTGCAAGCAGAAGGCCTGCGTGATATCAAAGCACAGCTTGATGATCTGAATGTGGTTGTTTTAGGTGTGAGTGTTGACCCAGTTAAACGCCTACCAAATTTCGTTGCGAAGAAATCTCTGAACTTCACACTTCTATCTGATGAAGACCACAGTGTTGCTGAACAGTTTGGTGTTTGGGGCGAGAAGAAATTTATGGGTAAAGTGTACGACGGTCTGCACCGTATTAGCTTTCTAATTGATGAAGAAGGTCAGATTGAACACGTCTTCAACAAGTTCAAAACAAAGACTCACCACGAAGTGGTTCTAGACTACTTCAATCCAGAAGCTTAATGTTGATTTTAGTGAGTTGATTCTCTAAATTCGCACCTAGCGAATCTAAATACACTACTCACTACTAAGCCAAATGCCAAAAGGCCGAATATCATGGATATTCGGCCTTTTTGTACTTATTAAAATTGATAGCGCATTCAAATTGATAGCGCGTTCAATTACGATTGGTGTTCAGGGTCATCATCGAGAGCGTGACTCGGTAGGGCATTCCAAACCGCTTTCACTAGCGTGGCTAGAGGGATCGCAAAGAACACTCCCCAGAACCCCCACAGTCCGCCAAACACCAACACCGCTACAATAATCGCTACTGGGTGTAGGTTCACTGCTTCAGAGAACAGAACAGGAACGAGCACGTTACCATCTAACGCTTGGATAATACCGTAAGCGAGAAGCAACCAATAAAACTGAGGTTCTAAGCCCCACTGGAACAGGCCAACAATCGCGACTGGAACGGTCACAGCCGCCGCGCCGATATAAGGAATCAATACCGAGAAGCCGACCGCGACAGCCAGCAGTGCTGAATAACGTAAATCCAGAATCGCAAAGGTTACGTAGCTGACACCACCGACGATCAAAATCTCAAGCACCTTACCGCGAATGTAATTTGAGATTTGTTGGTTCATCTCTACCCAAACCTTGGTCGCTAGACGACGGTTCTTAGGCAGAACACCACTAGCCATACTGATCATCTCTTCTTTGTCTTTCAAAAGGAAGAAAATCAGCAGCGGTACAAGAATCAGGTAAACCGCAAGCGTCGCCAAACTAACAAGAGAAGCTAAAGAGCCCTTCACAACGCTTTCGCCAAAGCCTAATGCTTTGTTTTTCGCATTAGACACAATCGATTCAACGATCTGCAGGTTTGCTAGTTCAGGGTAACGCTCAGGGATGGTTGCGATGAACTTCTGTAAGCCACCATACATGCTTGGAATATCATTGATAAGGTTACCTACCTGTTCCCAAATCGTTGGTACTAGACCAAACAGCGCAAGTAACATCACGCTAAAGAACATTAAAATCACCAACATCACTGATGGGGTTCTTGGAACACCGAGTCTTTGAAGTTGAGTAACCGGCCACTCAAGCAGATAAGCCAAAACAATAGCCACCAAAAGTGGGGCAATGAGGTGACCAAAGAAGTAGATCGTAATAAAGCCGAAGAGAATGATGGCAACCAAGCTGACAGCATGGGGATCAGAGAAACGTCGTTTATACCAACGATTGACCATTTCAAGCATTTGACTGCAATTCCTTTTTAGTGACGAGGAGATGATAGTAATTAGAGCAAACCTCTACGATGACGTCATAGGCTTGCTTTGACAAAAAAGTAACAATATCTTTCATCGAGCTGTTATCAGAGACATAAATTGACAATGATTGCCCTACTTCTAACTTTACACTGTGACGCTTGGCTAATAATAGTGCCATTGGACAGCGCTCTTGGCGTAAATCTAGAATATTAGGTGTCATTCTTTAGCTCGATGCTTATTATAAGGGTCGTATTGTAATCTGTTTTTGAAAACGCGCCATCATTCATTCATCTTCCTTCATGATAGCGCACGCACTTGGTAAAGGTTACATCAGATAGAGAACCAATTTGCATTGCACTTGTCTTACTGTCAGAAGAAACGGAGTATTACTGACTAATATGTTTAAACGCGCTCGCTCAATTGCTTGCTTATGCATCGCAGCTACATTAAGCACTCCAACGTTGGCAAATACCAATGGTTTGGAGCTACCCGATATCGGCACCGCGGCAGGCGGCACACTCACTATCGACCAAGAACTTATCTATGGTGATGCCTACATGCGCATCATCAGAAGCAGCCAGCCTATCGTAAACGACCCGGTTCTAAACCAATACATTGACACGCTTGGCCATCGCCTTGTCGCGAACGCAAATGATGTAAAGACACCTTTTCAGTTCTTTATGATCCGTGACCGAAACATCAACGCTTTTGCTTTTTTTGGTGGTTATGTTGCTTTGCACTCAGGTTTGTTCTTGCATGCACAGTCTGAAAGTGAACTCGCTTCCGTATTGGCGCACGAAATCGCGCACGTTACCCAGCGTCACTTAGCACGTAGTATGGAAGATCAAGCTCGCCGCTCTCCTGCAACCATCGCAGCACTGGCCGCTTCTGTATTATTAGCGATTGCAGCACCAGAAGCCGGTATCGCAGCTATCACTGCAACAACTGCTGGTAACATGCAAAGCCAAATAAACTACACCCGAAGTAATGAAAAAGAAGCCGACCGCTTTGGCATCAACACGCTGGCAAAAGCAGGGTTCGATGTAAACGCGATGCCACGTTTCTTTGGCCGCTTAGCTGATGAATACCGCTATGCAAGCACACCGCCACCAATGCTATTAACTCACCCATTGCCTGAAGACCGAATCACAGATTCACGCGCCCGTGCTCGCAGCTATACCCCACTAAAACTGGCTCCGTCACTGGATTACCATTTAGCAAGAGCCCGGATTGTTGCGCGCTATGCAGGGATTAATAATGATGCAGCTCTTGATTGGTTTGAGCGAAAGCTGAAGAAAGCCCCCAAAGCCTTGGTTCCATCATTAGAGTATGGGCAAGCACTGGTTTACCTAGATTCAAAAAAATTAGATAAAGCAGAACCAATTCTGACCAAGCTGATGAATAGCGACCCAACCAACTTGTTCTATCTGGATGCTATTTCAGATCTGCACATTGAACAGAAAAAGCCTGAGATTGCGATTAAAGAACTTAAGTCAGCACTTGAGCGTCAACCAAACAACTCAGTTCTAACCATAAACTACGCCAATGCACTGATCGAAAATGAAGACCTACAGGAAGCCGTTCGCGTGTTGCAACGTTACACGCACGATAACCCGAACGACACCAATGGGTGGTACCTGCTTTCAAAGGCAAATACAAACCTTGGTAACAGCGATGAAGAACTGTCTGCTAGGGCAGAGATCTTGGCACTGCAAGCCAACTGGAACAAAGCGATTCAGTACTACACGCAGGCGAGCCAAATCGCAGAACTAGGCAGCCTAAAACAAGCACGTTATGACGCTCGAATTGATCAACTAATGATACAGCGCGAACGCTTCTTATCGTTGCAATAAGTATAATGACTGGTAGCGAAGCTCGTTGCCAAAATACAAAGAAAGCTCAACGTTACACAATAAGAAGCCACTCAGTTGGCTTCGGCTGAACTATTAAATCAAAAATAATAATGAGGAAGAACCATGTCTGTCGTGATTTATCATAACCCACGCTGCTCAAAGAGCCGTCAAACTCTCGAACTGCTTGAAGCAAACGGCGTACAACCAGAGGTGATCAAATACCTAGATGCGCCTTTGACTGTTGAACAGCTGAAAGTGCTTTTCACTCAGCTTGGTTTTGAGAGTGTTCGCGACATGATGCGTACCAAAGAAGCGGATTACAAAGAAGCGAACCTTGGTGACGCATCAGTGACTGATGAAGATCTTTTCGCTGCAATGGCAACGAATCCAAAACTGTTTGAACGTCCAGTGGTTGTCGCGAACAACAAAGCAAAAATTGGTCGTCCACCAGAACAAGTACTAGAGATTCTGTAATCCAATATGAGCATCAACATTCTTGTTCTCTACTATAGTCGACACGGCAACACCCAAGCGCTAGCAAGGCAAATCGCTCGAGGGGTGGAATCCATCCCGAACTGCGAAGCCATGCTAAGAACGGTGAACAACGTGTATACGGTAGAAGAGCAGCCGGATTCGCGCTATCAACCAACAGATCCTATTGCGACCTTACAAGATCTCCGTTCTTGCGATGGTTTAGCACTCGGCAGCCCAGTATGGTTTGGCAATATGGCTGGGCCAATGAAGCACTTTTGGGATAGCACAACATCGTTATGGATTAATGGCGATCTCATCGATAAACCAGCTTGTGTATTTACTTCCTCTTCATCACTACATGGTGGTCAAGAGACGACACAGCAAAGCATGATGCTGCCTCTACTTCATCATGGCATGTTAGTCGTGGGCATCCCCTATTCAGAACCTGCGCTGCACACCACTCAAACCGGTGGCACACCTTACGGTGCAAGCAGCACTGGAGAGAGCGCTTCATTAAGCAAAGAAGAAATTGAGTTGGCGAAAAACCTAGGCAAACGCGTAGCGCGCATCGCTATTAACCAGAAGGGAATGCCTCAATGATGTATATGTCAGAGAGACCGATGTCTCCCAAAACCAAGCTATTTCGCTACCTTGCTTTAACGGGCAATTTGTCGCTTTTATTCTGGGTGGTTGCTTGGCAGATGACACTTTCACCGCACCCTCACCTCAGTAATGTAACACTGGCGATTGCTTGGGCTATACCGCTGTTACTACCATTACCGGGAATATTATCGGGCAAGCCTTATACGCATGCTTGGGCGAATTTCGTCTTAATGCTCTACTTCCTACACGCGTTAACTATTATGTATGTAGACGGTGGAGAGCGCTTGTTAGCCGCTGTAGAACTGCTTTTGACGACTCTAGGCTTCGCAGGCAATATATTATTTACCCGTTTTAGAGCCAAAGAGTTAGGCATCAAGTTGAAGCGCCTTTCCGAAGTAGAAAAGAAAGAGAAAGCTAAGTTCGAACAATAATATTGGTTCGATGCTCTAGATCTGACATGACAACAGATAAACAAAAAGCCCTGCGAGATTTCTCTTGCAGGGCTTTTTTCGTGATTTCATATCAATCTGTCATGTCGGTAGACGATTACGAGCGAACCCATTCGTATACTAAGCTTGGCTTAGCGTGCACTGGCGCTGTGACTGGTAGCGCTTCCTCATCAGATTCACCTAGCGTCACCTCAGTTGTATTTGTTAGCTCAGCACCTGTAGATAACTCACTGCCTTTCATCACTTGAACGCTTGGGGTAGTTTCATTGCCCATCGCATCAGTAACAACAGCAGAGTCATCGCCTACAGACATAATGTTATCTTGCGCTTCAAATTCTGGGCTCACTTCAGGTTCGATATAAGACTCTTCAACCTTCGCGACTTGGCGAATGCTTTCAACTTCTTGTTCAAACTCTTGTTGGGTCGATAACAAATGAATTCGGAACGTCACTTCATTGTTTTGAATTTGTAGAATATCTAAGCTTGCCACCGAGTTTAGACGCTTCAGTGCATTCTCCAATTGGAAGAAGTCTTGCGCGTTATTCAGGCTGATAAACTGCGTTAAGATTGATTCCGAAGATTCACTCGCCACCGTTACTGCACTCTTACTCGCGTAGTAGTTACTGATTTGGTCAACAAGCTTCTTAGAAGTCGTCGCGCTGTTGCCCGATACCGAACCACTCACAGGCGATGTTGGCGCGCTCGTCAGTTGGTTTGGTTTTTGATCATACAAAGTCCAGCGTAATCCAGAAGACTGTGCCTTAATCACCAAAACAGCATCAACAGGGTAACGTTGACTCGCGTTGCTAATCGGTGTGACAAAGCTGCCCCACAAATCCGAGGTGGCCACTCCCGTAACATCATCAAAATCACCAACAGGAAACATCAAAGGCAAACCGCGCTCTTTTGCATTGGCTTGTAAGCCTACAGCTAACAGTGAGTTGGAGTGTTCCCAGACAATGTTCTTGTCGTAGTTACTCTCTTCTACCAGCCAAACAAGAATATTTGAGCGAGTATCAGGCCAGTACGGTAATTGCGCTTGAGTCAGTAGTGAACGAATTTGAGCACCGTTAAAACGCATACGCAATGTTGATTGGTCATTGCTTTCGCCAAAACTCATTTGAGACATGTACTGCGCACTCTTACGCATCGCCTTTTGAATCGTCTCATTCGACGCGACATCAGTTTGGCCAGTAGCACGTATCAATACCTGCTCCATGCCAGTATTTCTTGCCACTTGTTCTGGTTGTTTGTCTTCAGCGTTAATCGCAACTTCAGCACTAAAGATATCTACTTGAGTTAAGGCATAACTCGGAGAGGCTAATAGTCCCATCAACAACAATGCTATGTAGCGCATATTGATCCTAATATTCAAAGCTTGTGCCTTGATGATAAGCAACTATGGATTGAGGGGCAAGGTCGTTAGCCCCCACTGTGTTTAATAACCATAAAATATCACCTGACCATGATAAATCGTTCACTTGTAAACTGAATTTTTCTTATTTTGATAGAGATAAACATAACTAATATAAATAAATTTGATCTATCTGACATAGCAACCGATTGCCAAGTGATAGAATCCCGCGAATTTTATTTTTCGCTTTTCATATAACGACCATTTTTAAGGACATAACATGAAAAATGCTCTGCAAGGTGCGCAAATGCTATTTGTCGCTTTTGGTGCACTTGTACTGGTGCCCCTGCTGACAGGCCTTGATCCCAACGTAGCGCTCTTTGGTGCAGGTATCGGTACCCTTTTATTCCAACTTATTACACGCCGTTCAGTACCTATTTTCCTTGCGTCTTCTTTTGCATTCATCGCACCTATCATGTTTGGCATTCAAACTTGGGGTGTAGGTGCAACTATGGGCGGCCTTATGGCGGCAGGTGTTGTGTATGTATTAATGGGTGCCTTAATTAAGGTACGTGGTGTAGCCTTTATCCACAAACTGCTTCCCCCAGTCGTAGTTGGCCCTGTAATCATGGTGATCGGCTTAGGTCTTGCTCCTGTTGCGGTAAACATGGCGCTAGGTAAAACAGGCGATGGTGCGGTTCAGCTTATCGATGCAGACGCAGCGTTATGGATTTCTTCTATCTCATTACTGGTAACGATTGTCATCAGTGTTTTCTCGAAAGGCTTTCTTAAGCTGCTGCCGATCTTCGGCGGTATTGTGGCTGGTTATGTAACGAGCTTAGTATACGGTGTCGTTGATTTTACCCCTGTCGCTCAGGCCGCTTGGTTAGCTCTACCTAACTTCACAGCGCCAGAGTTCAACATCAACGCTATCTTCTTTATGGTATTTGTAGCAATTGCACCTGCTGTTGAACACGTAGGCGACATGCTTGCTATTTCGAATGTAACCGGTAAAGACTACCTTAAAAAGCCAGGTTTACACCGCACAATAACTGGTGACGGCGTGGCAACGATTGCAGCTTCTATGTTGGGCGCTCCACCAAATACAACCTACAGTGAAGTAACGGGGGCTGTAATGCTGACCAAAGCATTCAACCCAGTGATCATGACTTGGGCTGCAGTAACAGCGATTGTTCTAGCATTAGTAGGTAAGCTAGGCGCTCTATTACAAACAATCCCAGTTCCTGTGATGGGCGGCATCATGATTCTACTGTTTGGTTCAATCGCAACGGTAGGCTTGAATACTCTAATTCAGAACAAAGTTGACCTACACAAATCACGCAACCTTGTGATTGTCGGCATTACTTTGGTCTTCGGTATTGGCGGCATGGCATTTGGCATCGGCGACTTTAGCCTGCAAGGCGTAAGCTTATGCGGTATCGTTGCTATTCTACTGAACCTAGTCCTTCCTGAAGAGCTAGGCGACAACACCGTAGTAGACAAAGCCCAAATCGACTAACTGCAAGTCAACAAACTGTAGAGGCTTGTGATCCTCAATTAAGAGCATCACAAGCTAGCAAGATCAAAAAAGGGAGAGCATCGAATGCTCTCCCTTTTTATTAATACGGCTAATTCAGCGAGTTAAGAAACGGTTTAGCGTAACTTAAGCTGAAACCGAATTACTTAGTACCGAAGATCTTATCACCAGCATCGCCAAGACCAGGAACAATGTAGCCCTTGTCGTTTAGCTTCTCATCGATTGCAGCAGTGTAAAGCTCAACATCTGGGTGCGCTTTTTCTAGTGCAGCGATACCTTCAGGGGCAGCAACAAGTACCAGTACTTTAAATACTTTACAGCCTTGCTCTTTTAGAAGGTCAAGAGTTGCAATCATAGAACCGCCAGTTGCTAACATTGGATCAACCACTAGAGCAATACGCTCATCAATGTTAGATGCTAGCTTGTTGAAGTATGGTACAGGCTCTAATGTTTCTTCGTCACGGTAGATACCCACGACACTGATTCGAGCACTTGGCATATGCTCTAAAACACCATCCATCATGCCTAGACCTGCACGTAGGATTGGCACTACTGTTACCTTTTTACCTTTAATTTGGTCAACTTCTACTGGGCCGTTCCAACCATCAATAGTTACACGTTCAGTTTCAAAGTCTGATGTCGCTTCGTATGTTAGAAGGCTACCCACTTCTGTCGCTAGCTCACGAAAACGCTTAGTACTAATGTCACCTTCACGCATCAGGCCAATTTTATGTTTTACTAGCGGGTGTTTCACTTCAACAACTTTCATTTCCAACTCCGGCAATATTTAAACAAACCTGTAGATTATACACGAACTGTGGGGTTATTTCAGAATCTTTATTCTAATAAAAAAAACCGCGCAAACGTTTGCTCTTCGTAATCAAGCCCTGTTAGAATAGCGCCGTTTTCACATCCAACTTAAGTTCGAGGACTATCCCGTGAGTGGTAATACTTCTTCTCTAAGCTACAAAGACGCTGGTGTTGATATCGACGCAGGTAATGCACTAGTAGACCGTATTAAAGGTGCTGTTAAACGCACTCGTCGCCCTGAAGTAATGGGCGGTATTGGTGGCTTTGGCGCCCTATGTGAACTTCCAACGAAATACAAAGAGCCGGTACTTGTTTCAGGTACTGATGGTGTTGGTACTAAACTTCGCCTTGCTTTGGATCTGAAAAAACACGACACCATTGGTATCGACCTAGTGGCAATGTGTGTGAACGACTTAATCGTTCAAGGTGGTGAGCCGCTATTCTTCCTAGACTACTACGCAACAGGTAAGCTAGATGTAGATACAGCAGCAGATGTTGTTTCTGGTATTGCTGAAGGCTGTGTTCAAGCAGGTTGTGCACTCATCGGCGGTGAAACTGCTGAAATGCCAGGTATGTACGAAGGCGACGACTACGATGTAGCCGGCTTCTGTGTTGGTGTTGTAGAAAAAGCTGACATCATCGACGGTACTAAAGTAGCTGCAGGCGACGCACTTATCGCTGTTGGCTCAAGTGGTCCACACTCAAATGGTTACTCTTTGATTCGTAAAGTTCTAGAAGTTTCTGGTGCTGATAAGAGTGAAGAGCTAGAAGGTCGCACTATCGGTGAACACCTACTAGAACCGACTAAGATTTACATCAAATCGGCACTTAAGATGATTGCAGAGCATGACATTCATGCTATCTCGCACATCACAGGTGGTGGTTTCTGGGAAAACATCCCACGCGTACTTCCTGAAGGTACTAAAGCAGTGATTGATGGCAAGAGCTGGGAATGGCCTGCTATCTTCAACTGGCTACAAGAGAAAGGTAACGTGGAGACATTTGAAATGTACCGCACTTTCAACTGTGGTGTAGGCCTAGTTGTTGCTCTACCTAAAGATCAAGCAGACGCTGCGGTTGAACTGCTGAAAGCCGAAGGCGAAAACGCTTGGGTTATCGGTGAGATCGCAAACGCTGAAGCTGGCGAAGAGCAAGTTGAAATCAAATAAGTGATACGCTCACTTACTTAGTTAATCAATGAGGACCTTATGGTCCTCATTTTGCTATTTGGCCCACAGAAAACCTTAGTTTATGTAGGTACATTGTAAACAGTTCAGTTAATCAATCGCATGACCCACTCTATGAAAAACAGCCATTCTATGAATAACAGTCACTCTAAGAAAAACATCGTCGTTTTAGTTTCAGGAAGCGGAAGTAACTTGCAAGCAATTTTGGACGCCTGTGATAGCAATATGATTGATGCTTCAGTTAAAGCTGTCTTCTCAAACAAAGCAGAGGCTTTTGGTCTAGAGAGAGCAAAATCAGCAGGTGTTGACGCACATTCTGTGAACCCAAAAAACTATGGTTCACGTGAAGAGTTCGATCATGAATTGATGATTCAGATCGATGCTTACCAACCCGATTTAATCGTACTTGCGGGATACATGCGTATCTTGAGTTCAGAATTTGTTCGTCACTATGCCGGTAAAATGGTCAACATCCACCCTTCCCTGTTACCTAAATACCCGGGCCTACACACCCACCAGCGTGCCATTGATGCACAAGACAAAGAGCACGGTACAAGCGTCCACTTTGTTACCGAAGAACTTGATGGTGGCCCTGTAATCTTGCAAGCCAAGGTGCCGGTATTTGAAGATGATGATGCTGACATGTTAGCAAGCCGAGTACTGACTCAAGAGCACTGTATTTACCCGATGGTTTGTAAATGGTTTGCTGAAGATCGTTTATCGATGGTAAACGGGAGGGCTGTCTTAGACGGTGAAACATTAGGTACACACGGTTACGCAGAAGAGTAATTAATAAGGTTGTTCTCCCAGAGTAAATCACGGAAGAATAAGCCTTAAAAAACAGAAAACAAAAAGGCCGCTCACTGACTTATTAGTACAGTAAGCGGCCTTTTTTAATCAGGACAAATAATAGTATCGACTAGATTAGCTCAATGGTTCAGTAGGCGCTTGGCTTGCCACCTTCTTCGGAGCATAAGCGACATCTTCCAACGCTTGGTGGTTGTTGCCAATTAACTCTCCAAAATGAAACAGCGCGTATTCACCCGGCTTCATTCTAAACCACTCTTCATTGTCTGTTAGAGGCTGAGTTGCGACGACGGTTACCACATCATTAGGCGTGGTCTCTTCTTGGAAGTTAATCTCAACATCTTCATCAATCAGGCTCGCGTTACCAAAAGGAGCTCGTCTTGTTATCCAGTATAAATGGTTCGTACAGTAGTTCATCACGTACTCACCGTCACTGAGCAACATATTGAAAACACCTTTCTCTCGTAACTGGTCACAGCACTCAGCGACAAAGCGAAACATACCTTCCATATCTTGAGGAGGTTCAGGAAAACGGTCTTCAAGTTGTTTCAACAACCAGCAGAAAGAGAGTTCGCTGTCCGTCTCACCGACAGGTCTGAATCGACCACTAATCAGATCATCATAATCCGTTAGTTGACCATTGTGAGCAAAGGTCCAGTATCGTCCCCAAAGCTCACGAGTGAAAGGGTGAGTATTTTCTAGATTAACGCCACCGCGGTTAGCTTGACGGATATGACTGACAACAGCTTGGCTCTTAATTGGGTAGTTTTGAACCAGCTCAGCGATCTTTGATTCACAACTAGGATTAGGGTCTTTAAATGTACGAAAACCCTTCCCCTCATAGAAAGTAATACCCCAGCCATCACGATGTGGACCAGTGTTGCCTCCACGCTGCATAAGGCCAGTAAAGCTAAAACAAATATCAGTAGGCACATTCGCGCTCATACCGAGCAATTCACACATGGTTTAATCTACTCCCTATTTAAACCAATGGAGCCACAAACCTAGGCTCCAAATGTCTGTAAAACTATTATTCCATTTCTTTTTCAACAAGCTGAATCACAATGTGGATGATCTTAATGTGAATCTCTTGGATGCGATCAGCGTAGCCAAAGTGTGGGACTCGGATTTCGATATCAGCACAACCTGCCATTTTACCGCCATCTTTACCGGTCAGCGCAATGGTTTTCATCCCTTTAGCTTGAGCAGCTTCAATCGCTTTTAGGATGTTGCCAGAGTTACCTGAAGTCGACAAACCAAACAACACATCGCCTTTACGACCCACGGCTTCTACATAACGAGAAAATACGTGGTCGTAACCAAAGTCGTTACTCACGCAAGACAGGTGACTCGGATCTGAAATCGCAATACCAGCAAAACCTGGACGATTTTCACGGTATCGGCCTGTTAGCTCTTCCGCGAAATGCATTGCATCACAGTGTGAACCACCGTTACCACAAGAAAGCACTTTGCCTTCTTGCTTGAATGAATCTGCAATCATTTTTGCAGCAGCTTCAATTTGAGCAATGTTATGGTCATCACTCAAGAACTTGTTCAGAACGTCAGCAGCTTCGTTCAATTCACTTTTGATTAGGTCTTGGTACATTTGGCTTATCTCTTATGTTTTTTGACGCAACTTAAAGTGCGTGAAATGAGAATTGAGGGTTTTCCCCTCTTTATAACTGAGTTTACCCACAAACATGAAATAGTGTCGACACTTAAGCCCAAAGATTGCCACCTTTATTAACCTCTCATTGCCGATCCGTCCAAATATTCACCACCAACCTCTCACAATTAGAACTTTAACTCTATTGAGATCACTTTTTATTCACTTTGGAGTTTTACAAATATTTAATATTTTGTTTACACTTGACTGGTTAGACCTCTTACCTAAACTTAATAACAATAAGTGATCTCTGAAAAGGAAATCGATCATGAACATATTGCTCTCCCTACTCGGCATGTCAGCCATCTTAGGCGTCTGTCTTTACCATAGAGTTAGTCTGGTCCGTGCGTTAATTGTGTTAACTGGCGCAATGGTCGCATTAACCCTGTTTGGCAGCGTGGCAGTCACTGGCTGGCTTTGTTATCTATTGGCCATTGCAATCTTTGCTGTACCAGCAATTCGCCAGACCCTCATTAGCCAAAAAGCACTTTCTTTGTTTAAGAAGGTTCTACCAGCAATGTCTCAGACGGAAAAAGAGGCATTGGAAGCAGGCACAGTATGGTGGGAAGCAGAGCTGTTCAAAGGCAAGCCTGAGTGGAAGAAGCTTCAAAACATTGCGGATCCGAAACTTTCTGAGGCGGAACAAGCGTTTTTAGATGGCCCAGTCAATACAGTGTGTGAAATGGTCAATGATTACCAAGTAACACATGAGCTTGCTGATTTACCACCAGAAGTTTGGCAGTACCTAAAAGACCATAAATTCTTCGCCATGATCATCAAGAAAAAATACGGCGGTTTAGAATTCTCAGCTTACGCTCAGTCGTTAGTTCTACAGAAGCTAACGGGTGTTTCGAGCGTATTATCATCGACGGTTGGCGTACCTAACTCACTAGGTCCTGGTGAGCTATTGCAGCACTACGGCACAGAAGATCAAAGAAACCATTACCTGCCACGCCTAGCTGAAGGTAAAGAGATCCCTTGTTTCGCACTGACCAGTCCAGAAGCAGGCTCAGACGCAGGCTCTATCCCAGATTATGGTGTGGTATGTAAGGGTGAATGGCAAGGTGAAGAAGTATTGGGCATGCGCCTAACTTGGAACAAACGTTACATCACTCTAGCGCCTGTCGCGACCGTTTTAGGCTTAGCCTTTAAACTGAGAGACCCAGAAGGTCTGCTTGGTGACAAACAAGATCTTGGCATCACCTGTGCCCTTATCCCTACCGATTTAAAAGGCGTAGAGATTGGTAACCGCCACTTCCCACTCAACGTGCCTTTCCAAAATGGTCCGACTCAAGGTGATGACATCTTCGTGCCTATCGATTTCATCATCGGCGGCCAAAAAATGGCAGGACAAGGCTGGCGTATGTTGGTTGAATGCCTGTCGGTTGGTCGTGGTATCACACTGCCTTCAAACTCAACCGGTGGTATTAAATCTGCAGCATTAGCAACTGGTGCTTACGCTCGTATTCGTCGTCAATTCAAACAACCCATTGGTCGCATGGAAGGGGTTGAAGAGCCACTGGCACGTCTAGCTGGTAATGCTTATGTAATGGATGCAGCAAGCAACCTAACGGTTGCGGGTATCGATCTTGGTGAAAAGCCTTCGGTTATCTCAGCAATCGTGAAGTACCACTGTACTCACCGTGGCCAACGCAGCATCATCGATGCGATGGATATCGTCGGCGGTAAAGGCATTTGCTTAGGCCCATCGAACTTCCTCGCTCGTGGTTACCAAGGCTCACCAATTGCGATTACGGTTGAAGGCGCAAACATCCTGACTCGTTCAATGATCATCTATGGTCAAGGCGCGATTCGCTGCCACCCTTATGTTCTGAACGAAATGGAAGCGGCTTATTCGGAAAGCAGCGATGCACTTGATAAGTTTGATTCAGCATTAGCAGGACACGTTAGCTTTACTATGAGTAACCTAGTCCGCAGCTTGTGGTTTGGTTTAACCGACGGTCGTGGTTCAGACGCTCCAACACCATCCAATAAAACGGATAAGCAGACACAGCGTTACTACCAACAGCTGAACCGCTACAGTGCTAACCTAGCGCTACTGTCTGACATTTCAATGGCTGTATTAGGCGGTTCACTGAAACGCAGAGAGCGCCTATCAGCAAGACTGGGGGATATCCTGAGTCAACTCTACCTAGGTTCAGCAACACTTAAGCGCTTTGAAAGCGAAGGTAGCCATGCTGAAGATCTCCCATTAGTCCATTGGGGTATGCAAGACAGCTTGCGTCAAACTGAAGTCGCGATTGATGAGTTCTTGGCGAACTTCCCTAACCCTGTGATTGGTCAACTACTTCGCGTTGTGTTAATGCCATTTGGCCGTATCCGTCGTGCACCAAACGACAAGTTGGATAGCCAAGTCGCGCAAATCCTACAAACACCAAGTGAAACACGCTCTCGTATCGGCCGTGGCCAATACTTGGAAGCAACGGAATACAACCCTGTAGGCAAGATTGAAAAAGCGCTAGAAGTGATTCTTCAAGCTGAACCTCTGTTCGATAAGGTTTGTAAAGAAACACATCAAAAACGTGCTTTCTTACGACTCGACCTTGTCGCTCAGCTGGGACTTGAGAAAGGTATCTTAACGCAAGAAGAAGCAAATCTTCTGATTAGCGCTGAGGAACATAGACTGTACACAATTAACGTTGATGACTTCTCACCAGAGGAGCTTGCAGCAAAGACTCAGTACCCAGAACAATCGATTGATAACGTCGCTTAAGGTCAGAGACAGAAACAAAAACGGGACTCCTATGAGTCCCGTTTTTTTATTCATCACTTCATTGTCACAAATTTTAATGCTTACTATCTCGAGGCTTGCTCTATCTAAATTTAGTCTCTCGAGGTTTGTTGTCCCGAGGTTTACTCACTCAAGACAACAACCTCAAGACAACTCTAGGAATGCAGACTAGTTACTTAGGTGCCTTGAGCTGCATCTCGGGTAACGCTCTCTTCTTCGCTGTGATTTTACGTATTACAAACCAAATCAGTAAGCCCAATAAAATCGCAGCCACATTACCTACCGCTATAATCATTATGCTGCGCTGCCTGTCATCTTCTCTTTTTTGAAGAATCATTAATTTTTCAGCAATACGTTTCTGCTCAGCAAGAGCTTCCTCTTGAAGACGTCGAGATTCTGCTAGGTCTATCTCTTGAACAACGCTGTACGACTGCTCGGTAATCGGGAAGATCAGTGGACGCTGGCTTGACGCATCGGTGGCATAAACCATCCCCGACCAAGTGTAAATTCCCAAATCATCATTATAAGGCAACGTTAAAGACACTTTCATCGCATCAGCTTCGGCTTGGCCTTGCTTATACATCACATACCCATCAGGGGCTTTATACTCAACGTGAGCTGCTAACGAGCTCGGTGCAATCATACCTGGCTCGCCAGAAGCCACTACAGTATGAGATAAACCTTCTTTGCGAGACTGAATGAAGGTGGTTGTGATTGGCGTTGGGTAGACCAAGACTTCTTGCTCTTGTGCTCGCAGGAACACACCATTACCAGAAGTAATTCGAGCTCGATATTTACCAGGCTCAATGTCCATTGGTAACGACACGGTGAACACACCATCTCCAGCTTTTTCGTCAAGATCAACGCCATCATCGGCAAATTCCCCCATGACAACCGGAATTGGCCGCGCTTCTCTCACTAAGGACTCTTCGTTTTCGACGAACTTAGTGAATGTTACTTTAAGCTTCACACGGTCAAGAAAATCACGCAGCACAAGCGGCTTGCCATCGGATGTCAAACGAGCGGTAAATTTAATGTGTTCAGTTTGGTACAATTTGTCTGGAAATTCATTGGCGTCTAAAACCAGATGAGATAAAAGTTTGATATTATTTTTAGGTGAGACTTTACCTACCGCTTGCCAAGGACCCGGCATCGGATTGTCGATAGAGATAATATCCATTGACGATTCTTGGTACCAACGGACATTATCAGCATGACGCAAAGCGTGATACTTCTTGCCATCAGGACGAACCAAGACGACGGGTTTAGAATTATCGGCTCGATAGATCACAAAAGTAACTTGCTCGATACTGGGATCAACTCGAAAGCGATTATCCAATAAACTCATTACAGATTCTGTTGCTGCGTGTAAGCCAAAGCTCAACAGCAATAAACAACCGGTAGCCAATGCCCTTAACATACTTTCTCCCTACTGACGCCAGAGGCAGCTTCCGCTTTTCTCGACGAGGTCTAAACGACTTTGATGCGCTTCTACTTCATCGGCCGTAGCTCGCAAAACCTTTAGGGATTTTCGACCACTTTCTGCTCTTCGTATGCTTTCGCCTTCGCCTTCTTGTTGGCCAGCGTTAAATTGCAGCGAAGTTTGCCCACCTGTCATCAATAAGTAGACGTCAGCTAGAATCTCCGCATCGAGCAATGCGCCGTGAAGAGTACGGTGTGAGTTATCAATACCATAACGGTCACATAAGATATCTAGATTGTTTCTTTTCCCTGGGAATATCTTCTTCGCCATCGCCAAGGTATCGGTAACTTTGCAGTAGTCATCCGTTTTACCTATAGCAGGGTTAAGTTTCTCAAACTCATAGTCCATAAAGCCCGTATCGAAGGGCGCGTTATGAGCCACCAGCTCCGCACCTTTAATAAAGTCGAGAAACTCTTTATGTATGTCTTGGTATTCTGGTTTATCAATCAAGAATTCATCGGTAATACCGTGAACGCCAATTGCCTCTTCTTGAATCGCACGATCGGGCTTGATATAGACGTGAAAGTGACGCCCAGTCAGCCTACGGTTGATGATCTCTACTGCACCAATTTCAACGATGCGATGTCCCATATAGTGGGGGCCACCCTCTGTATTCATACCGGTGGTTTCGGTATCGAGTACAACGATGCGTTTGTTTTCATTCGAACTGTTTTTTTCGTTCGTGCTTTGTTCTGGAGTGCTACTGGTATTCATAAGGATAACTGTGTCAGACTATGCCGATAATGTGCTTGAGGTAATAGTATCAAATCATGACGAAACAAGTTGAAATTTTCACTGATGGTTCTTGTTTAGGCAACCCAGGTCCTGGCGGCTACGGCATTGTACTTCGCTACAAAAAAGTAGAGAAGACGTTAGCCGAAGGTTTCACCTTAACCACCAATAACCGCATGGAAATGCTCGCCGCTGTTGTGGCTCTCCAAGCCCTCAAAGAGCCTTGCTCTGTCATTCTGACCACAGATAGCCAATACGTGCGTCAAGGTATCACCCAGTGGATTCACAACTGGAAAAAGCGCGATTGGAAAACAGCCGATAAAAAGCCCGTTAAAAACGCAGACCTGTGGCAAAGACTCGACAAAGAGACGGCGCGCCATAGCGTTGATTGGCGCTGGGTTAAGGGGCACGCGGGGCACCGAGAAAATGAAATGTGTGATGATTTAGCTCGAAGTGCAGCTGAAAACCCGACCCAAGAAGATACGGGCTATCAGCCAAGCTGATCATTTTCTTAAAGGAAATGTCAGTATCTAAAACAGATATAGCAATGGAAAGCCGACTATGAGTCGGCTTTTTCTGCTTTTAACGGATACGAAGTTTTAGCGGAGTCCAAGGTGCGACGCGTATTGGTTCTAAAACTGGCTCCTACAGGAGAGAAGCGTCGCTTAAGGTGCCAATGTGGCTTGATAGGCTTAAGTGGATAAGTACGTTTACGAGCAACAATAAAGTATTGGCTACCAGCGAACGATGCACAGCTGCCTAAGCTGTTCTCCAACCACGTCCACATCGCTTGGTATTTACTCATCGGGAACAACGCGTAGGTGTCACAATGAATCACTTCATAATTAAGTACGCCTAGCCAATCTTTAATTCGGTTTGGCGTGTACATACGTCCACTCCATGGCAAGCTGTTCTTTCGCCAAGGCATCAAACTGGCAAGCCCAGTCACACTAAAAGGGTTAAAGCCGGTGATAATAATATAGCCATCGTCCATCATTACTCGGTCGACTTCCCTCAATAGCCGGTGTGGGTCGTTGCTATAATCTAACTGATGACTCAGCACCACAACATCAAAGCTTTTCTCTAAAAAGGGTAAATTATAACCATCTGCTATCACATTATGTAATGGGTTCTGGATATCTAGGTTTACTTGATGTTGAATGTTGCATGTGCAGCTAGAAATCTCACTGCTGAGGCCACCAAGTTTGAGCATATGGTAACCAAATAGTTTTGGGCACCACTCATCAAGTCGAGTTTGAATAGATTCTCTCAACCAGTCCCCATTGTGCAATTGTGCCCAAGTATAAGGACGCTCAAACTTCTTTCTGCTACGTGCTGGCTTCATCAATAATCTGTCTCACTTATTCTGTCTCACTAAAAGTGACTGGAGAACCAATAATGTTACATATCAAAAGCATACCTGCATTTAACGACAATTACATCTGGCTGATTCAAAATAGCGATCGCCGTTGTGCTGTCGTCGACCCTGGTGATGCAGCTCCAGTATTAGAGTACTTAGCACACCATGAGCTAACTTTAGATGCAATCTTGATTACGCACCACCACCACGATCACATTGGTGGCGTGCCAGAGCTGGTAAGACAATTCCCTGGCGTGGATGTCGTTGGCCCCAAAAATGAACCTATCCCGACCTTAACGCATCCCGTTGATGACGGTGACCAATTAGAGCTGTTTGGCGAAGTATTCCTCGTGCTAGGGCTCAGTGGGCACACCGCTGGGCACATTGGTTATGTGGGTGATGCCAAACTGTTTTGTGGCGATGTACTGTTTTCAGCTGGTTGTGGGCGAATCATGGAAGGCACACCACAGCAGATGTTTGATGCATTGAACAAGATCACAGCACTCCCACAAGAAACCGAGGTTTACTGTGCTCATGAATACACGGCAGCCAATATCGCTTTTGCACTGGCTGTTGAGCCTGACAACCAACATTTGCAACAATACCGCGACCAAGTGAATCGGCTTCGAGCCCAAAATAAGTCGACCATCCCCACAAATTTAAGACAAGAAAAGTTTGTTAACCCCTTCTTACGCTACACAGAACCAAGTGTAGTGAAATCAGTATCTAATCGTACTGAGCAGACCGATCCTTTATCGGTTTTTACCGCTTTACGTGCGTGGAAGAACGAATTTTAACAAATACAGGCTTGTCACTCATAGGGAGTGGCAAGTATTATCATCGGCCGTTTATTAAAAAGGCTGTAACATGCGAGTTAAGTACAGCTGGGCTTTGGTACTACTACTTTCTGGTTGCCAATTAACTCAGTCAGAGAATCCAGACCAAGCTTCCGAGCAAACCAACACCTCCCCTACTAAAGAAGTTTCTCAAGCGAACGTTTCATCGGGAGCGATCCAAGAACAACCAAAAGTTGAAACACCCGTCGTTACTCCACAAACACAGCAAGATGTTTGGAAACGTATTGCGATGCAACTTGAAATGGAAGTGCCGGACCAAAAGAAAGTCGACTACTACCGCACTTGGTACCTCAAGCACCCTGGTCATCTAAAAACTGTATCAAAACGCGCTGAACCTTTCCTTTACTTGATCACAACTAAGATTGAAGAAAGAGACTTGCCTTTAGAGCTGGCCCTGTTGCCCGTCGTTGAAAGCTCGTTTGATGCATTTGCTTATTCTCATGGTAGCGCTGCTGGACTATGGCAGTTCATTTCGGGTACTGGCAAAGCTTACGGACTAGAACAAAACTTCTGGTACGATGGCCGCCGTGACGTAGCCGCTTCAACCGACGCTGCATTGGATTTCTTAACCGACCTGAACAAACGTTTTGATGGGAACTGGCAACACGCAATCGCTGCCTACAACAGTGGCGGTGGTCGTGTGAACAGCGCAATCCGTAAGAACAAGAAGCTGGGTAAGCCAATCGACTTCTTCTCTCTAGACTTACCAAAAGAGACCAGCAGCTATGTACCTAAGCTACTTGCACTGGCCGACGTGATTGCCAACCAAGAAAAGTATGGCATCGATATCCCTACGATCCCGAACAAGGCAGTACTGACTCTGGTTAACCCAAATGAACAACTTGATTTAGCCATTGCCGCAAGCTACGCCGACATTCCTGTCAAAGAGCTGCAAGGCTACAACCCGGCTTATAACCAGTGGGCAACGGCACCAGAGAAACACCAACAATTATTGCTTCCTCTAAGCTCTGTTGAGAAGTTCAACAAAGAAGTGGCAGCCAATAAAGGCAAAGGCATGAAGTTGGTGCGCTATAAAGTGCAATCTGGCGATAGCATCAGCGTACTGGCGAGTAAATACAACACCACCAGCAAAGTGATCCGCTCTGCAAACGGTTTGAGCAACAATAATATTCGTGTTGGTCAGCACCTATTTATTCCAACATCAACCAAAGACGATAAGACATACGCACTAAGCGCTTCAAATCGCCTAGCAAGCACACAGTCAAAGAGTCGTGGTCAATATAAGCTTAGCCATACCGTAAAAAGTGGTGATAGCCTATGGACGATTGCGCGCGCAAATAAGGTATCTCACCAATCACTGGCTAAGTGGAATGGCATGGGACCACGTGATACTCTTAGAATTGGTCAAGAACTGGTCATTTGGAAGAATAGTTCAGACGGTGCCATCATCCGAACTGTCTTTTATAACGTAAGATCAGGTGACACAGTCAGCGGTATTGCATCAAAGTTCAAAGTAAAAAGCGCAGATGTTGTAAAATGGAACGCTTTGCAGAACAAGAAATACCTACAGCCAGGACAAAAACTGAAGCTGTATGTTGATGTAACTAAGGTAAGTGTATGAACCCGTCAAGTAACCCACTCGTCATGCTGTTGGATATATTCCGTTCACCAACAGCGTGTTTCTTAGCGCTTTATCAACGAAGTGCTTGGGGATGGCAACCCTACGTCGTATTAATGCTCAGCCCATTCTTATTTTGGGGAGCCTATTTTTCGAATGTAGATTTTGCATGGTTAAGCGCTGAGTTGTCACAGCAACTGGCTCAAACAAACCCTGACCAATTGGCGTTACTTGACAGTAATACTCTACTCGCGAGTGAAATCATCAGTGATGTATTCGGCCGTACGTTAACCATCATTCTGTTGGCATTTTGGTTTAACTTAGCAACAAAGCCAAGCCAACACCAACATAGCTTTTGGCGATGGTTTGCAGCCGCATCGGTAGTGATATTCCCTGCCGTTCTAGGCGATGTAGCAAGCTACGCAAGCCTGATACTCAAGCACGGGCATGTGATGAGCTACGCGGCCGACTTGAACAGCTTAAACGGCTTAATCAAGTTGCCACTAACCAATGATTGGTCGCAATTTGCCAGCTCATTACCACTCTTGTTGCCTTGGTACATTGTATTGGGTTATGCAGCAGTATTAACTTGGACGGAGTTTGAGCGTGGTCAGGCACTGGTCATCTCTGGTTTGCCATGGGTTGGCTATTACCTAATCTGGGCTCTCTACATTTTAATCTTTTAAGCTGAATAGATAAAAACAAGGCTAGCGAAAATTCACTAGCCTATTTATTCCCCTGCTTATTACCCAAAGTAACCACAGTGTGAATGGTGAATAGCTAAGATCCAATGACTAATAGGCTAATAGGCTAATAGGCTAGATAGCTTCTTCTATTTAGCCTTAAAGGTCACTCGCATAGGGTTATGATCAGAGGCGTCCGTAATGGGCGCCTTTGCTTTGTCTACTTCTAACCCTCGATAGAACACATGATCGAGCACCAACCCTGTCATAAACTGTGTACGGTTATCTGGTTCAAAAGCAACTTCCGTCAAACCTACCTGTTCCAACGCATCTTTCAATACAGCAAAGCGAGCTTCACTCCAACTGTTAAAATCCCCAGCAAAAATAACAGGCCCACGATACTTTTGGAGATTGTCGGTTAAGCTCTTGAGCTGAGCCTCATAATCTTCCGTACCAAAGGTAAAGTTCACCGCATGGATATTAATCACAGCCAGTTCTTCGCCATTACTTAGCAGATAGCGAGACCAAAGTGCAGATTTAGGTAATTGAAGCCAAGGTTCTTCATGAGTATAAGCACAAGCTTCAATCGGTAGATGCGTCGCTAGGTTGAGTACGCCTGCACTTTGTTCAAAAGCTTCAAATGCATTCACTCGAGTACTTCCCCATTGACCACTCGTTACCCATTGGCGAAGCCCTTCTGTCATACTCGCTTCTTGCAGCAAAACTAAATCGCTACCGGCTGACAGCTGATTTAACTCACTTTGCCAATTATTTCGGTTTTGCTTATAGATATTCCACACGGTAATGTCTAGGCCATCAGACACATCAATCGCTTTCGGGGCTGAGTTTTGGTAGCAGCTGTAGATATCGTTGCTAGTATTTTGAGAAGAAGTGATCAAATTGGGTTTATTCGGGATCACGAAGATAATATGAAAGCTAACAACAGCAAGCGTTATCAATAGCGTGATAACAATGATGGTTTTCTTAAACATACAGCACCCTACCAGAAATGAAAAAGGAGCGATAAACGCTCCTTTTAAGGTAATAGTTTTTTTATACGGCGTCTTCGTCTTCTTCGCCAGTACGAATACGTACCACACGTTCAACTTCAGTAATGAAGATCTTACCGTCACCAATTTTACCTGTTTGAGCCGTTTCGATAATGGTATCAACACATTGGTCAGCCACTTCGTCGGTCACAACAATTTCCAATTTCACTTTAGGTAAAAAATCGACCATGTACTCTGCGCCACGGTATAGCTCAGTATGACCTTTTTGACGTCCAAAGCCTTTAACTTCAGATACTGTCATACCCGTAATACCCACTTCTGCAAGTGCTTCACGTACATCATCAAGTTTGAATGGCTTGATAATGGCTTCAATCTTTTTCATGTTCATCCCTTAAACTGTGCGAATAGCTCATTATCGGTTAGCTATAGTAAACATTCAATGAAAAAAGCCAGAGCATTAAAGCTCTGGCTCGAAATTTATCATCTTGTTTAATCAGCGCTTTAAGAAGATTTTACTTAAGGCTTGAGTAGTAAGCAGCTAGATTAGCAATATCTTCATCACTCAGCATTGAAGCCTGAGCCTGCATTACAGCCGCCAAACCGCCGGTGCGCTGGCCGTTCTTATATGCCTTAATTGATGAAGCGATGTATTGCTCGTTTTGGCCTTTAAGATTTGGATATCCTGGGATCATTGCGATACCGTCTGCGCCATGACAAGCCGCACAGATTGCCGCTTTAGCTTGACCCGCAGCAACATCACCCGCCAGAGCGTTACCACTCAATAGTCCAAATCCAAGAACTAATCCTAGTGTAATTTTCTTCATTGCATATTCCATTAATTATTTTTATTAAAGTGACGGTGAATTGTGACACAAACTTTTTCTACTTGCTCCAAAGCGCTTCACAATCTTGACCTTCGTAGTTTTTATCTACGAATAGGCCTAAAACAGCGATCACTCGATCGCCATCCATTAATATCGGCGTTCTACGTCTTAACCAGCTGGGTACTTGGTATTCCTGAAAAAGCTTCTTGAGTTTTCGACTATGACCACGACCAACTGGGTGAGCCGACACTCCTTCAGGGTTAAAGATCACTCGTAAGGTTCCGTTGGCTTTAGTAAGGGAAAAACGTTGTACATCTCGGTTATGAGATGCACTACCACTCGACACCGCTTTTAAATGGATCTCACCTAAACCATCAGGCAATAATAAATTCTCATCAATCAAGATTTCACTTTTCCAGCTCGACAAATCTTTGGTGTCTTGTACCAAATAGAGCTGATTATTAAAGCGCCTAATCTCAACATCATTCAACACCAGCTTAGGATTGGCATCTGCCTGAGCACAAGCCACTTCATCCCAAATAAGTTTTAGCTGCTTTTGGCTTGGCATCGGTTGATTGCAATGGCTGAGCCACATTCTGATCAAACGTGCTCGTAACAAATCAGAATGCTGAGATAACGAATCAATGCTTAAGCTCTGGCTCTTACTGTTACAGCCTCCCAAAGCTTGTTGTAAGTGAGACTCAAGCAGTTCGTCGAGTAGCGACTCTTGTTCTGCACATAATTGAGCACTGCGACAGACCGATTCTCGAAAGCTAGGCCAGCGCTCTGTCAACGTCGGAGTGACTTGATGACGAATGAAATTTCGATCAAAGCGCAGATCCTGATTACTCTCATCTTCGACCCAAGTTAACCCCATATCGTGAGCCGACGCTTCGATGTCTAATCGAGTCACAGACAGCAGAGGTCTCACAATAAACGCTTCGCCAAACGACATCACTTTCGCCATTGAAGAGAGTCCTTTCGGACCACTGCCACGTTTTAATGCCAGCAAGAAAGTTTCAAGTTGGTCATCAATATGTTGGCCTGTAATTAGAACATCACCAAAACTAAGGTGCTTCTGAAGCGAATCATAACGAGCATCTCGAGCCAGCTTTTCAACACTTTCTCCGCTGTTAATATCTAGAGATACTCGCTCGATGGCTAAAGGAACCGACGACGCATCACACCATGTTTGGCATTGCTCAGCCCAAAGATCAGCATTCTTACTGAGACCGTGATGAACGTGCACCGCACAGCACTCAATGTGATGGGACTTAGCGTATTTCGCGGCCAATTCCAATAACACTCGAGAATCGACACCACCACTGAAAGCAACGACTAACCGACGAGGTTTGAGATCGCTTTGTTGAAATGCAGAGGTAAAAGTTTCGATTAAGTGAGTCATGGGGTTAAGTGAGCCGTGTGTACTAATGAGAAAGGAGAATGTTTTAATAATAAAAAAGGGTTGGCACTGAGTCCAACCCTTTCATCAACTTGTTACGGAAAGCAGGTCTTATACCTTGCTAAGGTCCCTTATCAGCAGTAACCGTAGCTCATTAGACGCTGGTAACGACGCTCTAGAAGTGCTTCGTTGTCAAATTGCTCTAGCTCTTCTAACTGCTTAACTAACATGTCTTTCATGTTCTGAGCTGTCTGTATTGGATCGCGGTGCGCGCCACCTAGAGGCTCAGGGATGATTTCATCGATAAGCTCAAGCTCTTTAAGGCGAGGAGCTACTAGGCCCATCGCTTCAGCAGCTTGTGGTGCTTTATCTGAATCACGCCATAAGATTGAAGCACAACCTTCTGGAGAGATTACTGAGTATGTAGAGTACTGAAGCATGTTCACGTAATCACCAACACCAATCGCTAGTGCACCACCAGAACCGCCTTCACCTACAACGTTACAGATAACTGGAACTGAAAGGCCGGCCATCACTTTTAGGTTCTTAGCGATAGCTTCAGATTGACCACGCTCTTCTGCACCAACACCTGGGTATGCACCCGCTGTGTCGATGAAAGTAATGATTGGCATATTGAAACGCTCAGCCGTTTCCATTAGGCGAAGTGCCTTACGGTAACCTTCTGGCTTTGGCATACCAAAGTTACGGATCACTTTCTCTTTAGTCTCACGACCTTTCTGGTGACCAATAACCATAACAGGACGACCATTTAGACGAGCCATACCACCCACTATTGCTTTGTCGTCAGCGTAAGCGCGATCGCCCGCCATCTCTTCAAACTCTGTGAAGGCATGCTCCAGGTAATCTTTGGTGTAAGGACGTTGAGGGTGACGAGCAAGTTGAGCTACCTGCCATGCACCTAAGTCACTAAAGATTTTCTGTTTAAGCTCTAAGCTTTTTTTCTCTAGTTGTTCAATTTCTTTGTCTAGATCTACCGCTGTGTCACCACCGTGACGCGAAACGTCACGTAGCGCTTCGATTTTTGCTTCAAGTTCAGCGATAGGCTTTTCAAATTCTAGAAAGTTCAGGCTCATCTATGAATCCTTGTTGATTCAGCTCCGCAGTTACGGAGCTAAATTTTAGTTAAATTCGAGTTCTACTTGGCTATTTCCAAGCAGCTGTTTTAATTCGTCTAGTAATGTATCACTTGGCGTCACACGCCATTCTGTGCCCAATGTTAACCGCGCTCTAGCGTCGGCACGTTGGTAGTATACATTGACTGGGACCGTTCCGGCTCTATAAGGTTCTAAGATTTGACCAAAGCGTTCAAAAAATTGACCGTTAATTTGGGATTGCTCGATAGATATCGACACCCCACGAGCATATTTCTCACGGGCGCTTCCTAAGTCCATGACCTCGCGCGCGGACATTTTAAGCCCACCATTGAAATCATCAAAGCTGACCTGTCCAGAAACAACCACAATTTTGTCTTTTTCGAGCAATTCTGCGTAGCGATCGAGCGCATCAGAGAACAACATCACTTCCATCCGACCCGATCGGTCATCAAGAGTCATCAAACCGATTCGAGTACCGCGCTTCGTGGTCATGACCCTAGCCGCAATGACCAAACCTGCAATCGTTAAGGATTGGTCACGACGAGTCGGCGTCGCATCTTTCAAACGACAGCTGGTGTATTTCGCAAGTTCTTTAATGTAAGCATTCACCGGGTGACCCGTTAAATACAAACCAAGCGTTTCGCGTTCACCTTCTAGCCAAACCTTTTCAGGCCATTTAGGCACTTGGGTATACTTGTGTTCAACCTCTTCCGGAGCGTCGGTCAACACACCAAACATATCAGATTGACCGAACGACTCAGCATGGTGATGTTGGCTTGCTGCCTTAACCGCATCTTTCAAAGATGCCATCATCGCCGCTCGGTGAGGACCTAATCTATCTAAGGCTCCGGATAGAATCAACTTTTCGATAACACGTTTGTTGACCTTCTTCAGATCAAGACGTGCACAGAAGTCGAATAAGTCTTTAAAGTAACCACCTTTGTTACGCGCTTCGATGATGGCTTCAATTGGGCCTTCACCCACCCCTTTAATCGCACCGATGCCATAAACAATTGCGCCATCTTCATCCACATTAAAGCGGTATAGGCCCGAGTTGATGTCAGGTGGAAGGAGCTTGAGCTTCATACGGAAACACTCATCGACAAGGCCAATAACCTTCTCGGTGTTATCCATATCCGCGGTCATTACTGCCGCCATGAATTCCGCAGGGTAGTGTGTTTTCAACCACAGTGTTTGATAAGAAACCAGTGCGTATGCAGCCGAGTGAGATTTGTTAAAGCCGTAGCCCGCAAACTTCTCTACCAAGTCAAAGATCTTCATGGACAGTTCGCCATCAACACCATTGGCTTCAGCACCTTCTTTGAAGGTACCGCGCTGTTTTGCCATCTCTTCAGGCTTTTTCTTACCCATCGCACGACGCAGCATATCGGCTCCACCAAGCGTATAACCCGCAAGAATCTGAGCGATTTGCATTACCTGTTCTTGATACAGGATGATGCCGTACGTAGGTTCTAGTGTCTCTTTAAGCGATTCGTGTTGCCACGTTTCATCAGGGTAAGAGACCGCCTCTCGTCCGTGTTTACGGTCGATGAAGTTATCTACCATGCCTGATTGCAGAGGGCCAGGACGGAACAAGGCCACCAATGCGATGATATCTTCAAAACAGTCGGGTTGCAGACGCTTGATCAGATCTTTCATACCACGCGATTCCAGTTGGAATACCGCGGTGGTTTCAGAATTTTGTAATAGGTTAAATGACGCTTGATCATCCAGAGGAATCGACTCGATACGAACCGGATCTTTCCCCTCTTTCGCTAAGCGAGGGTTTACTAGGCCTAATGCCCAGTCAATGATCGTCAGTGTACGCAGCCCCAAGAAGTCAAACTTAACCAAGCCAGCAGTTTCTACGTCATTCTTATCGAATTGCGTTACTGGGAAGTTACCTTCCGCATCGGCATAGATAGGTGCAAAGTCAGTAATCGTGGTCGGTGAGATTACAACACCACCCGCGTGCTTACCTGCGTTTCGCGTACAACCTTCTAGAATTCGACATTTATCAATCAGCTCACGAACTTCTTCATCACCATCATAAAGTTCAGGCAATGCAGGCTCTGCGAGGAATGCTTTCTCTAGCGTCATGCCCGGATCAGGCGGAACCAGCTTAGAAATTCGGTCAACAAAACCAAATGGGTGGCCTAATACACGGCCAACGTCACGGATTACCGCTTTTGCCGCCATAGTACCGAAGGTGATGATCTGAGAAACGGCATCACGGCCGTACATTTCAGCCACGTGATCAATAACTTGGTCACGCTTATCCATACAGAAGTCGATATCGAAATCGGGCATGGATACACGTTCTGGGTTCAAGAAACGTTCGAACAGCAAGTCATATTCAAGTGGATCAAGATCCGTGATATCAAGCGCGTAAGCCACCAAAGAACCAGCACCAGAACCACGACCCGGGCCTACTGGTACATCGTTATCTTTTGACCACTGGATGAACTCCATTACGATCAAGAAGTAACCTGGGAAACCCATGTTATTAACTACTTCTAGCTCGATTTTAAGTCGCTCATCGTATTCAGGCCTGCGTTCAGCTCTGACTTTTTCGTCAGGAAATAGGAATGCTAAACGTCGTTCAAGACCTTCTTCTGATTTTTTGATCAAGAAGTCTTCAATCGCCAAACCTTCCGTCGGGAAGTTCGGCAAGAAGTATTCGCCCAATCGAACGGTGACATTACAACGCTTAGCGATCTCAACACTGTTCTCTAATGCTTCAGGGATATCTGAGAACAACTCACACATCTCTTCTTCGCTACGGAGGTACTGTTGTGGACTGTAGTTTTTCGGTCGACGTGGATCAACCATGGTAAAGCCGTCGTGAATCGCCACACGGATTTCATGAGCGTCAAACAAGTCTTCAGAAATGAATACCACTTCGTTGGTCGCAACAACTGGCAGGTCTTCTTGCTCAGCCAATTCCAGCGCAAAGTGCAGATAAGACTCTTCGTCCGTACGTCCAGTTCGAATGAGCTCCAGATAAAAACGGTCTGCGAAATGTGTTTTGTAAAACTCAACGCTGCTTGCAACCAACTCTCTATTGCCTTTCAGCAACGCTTTACCAATCTCACCTTCTTTTGCACCCGATAAAAGAATCAGGCCTTCCGCATGTTCAATCAGCCACTCTTTATCAATAACAGGCTGATGCTGCACATGGCCACGAAGGTAAGCTTTTGATATTAATAACGTTAGGTTATTGTAGCCTTTATTACTCGTTGCAATAACGGTGAGTTTTGTCAATTCATCGCCAAAATCAGGAGACTGCATCAAGAAGTCAGCACCAATAATTGGTTTAACCCCACACCCATGAGCAGTACCGTAGAATTTCACCAAACCGCACAGGTTGGTAAAGTCGGTCAATGCTAGAGCAGGCATACCCATTTCAGCGACTTTTTTAACTAATGGTGGCACCTTGGATAGGCCATCCACCATCGAAAAGTCACTGTGTACGCGTAGGTGAACAAATTTTGGATCTGACATTATTTTTCCTGAGTTCTAGGTTTGAGCCTAGGATTACAACTGTGTGTATTCTATTTTTTTCTAGCGTCACTAAGCAACTTTATTCGATGCTAAGCTCTAGTTTACGTAAAGCTCTAATCTATATAGAGCTTATTCAATTCGCTCTAATCTATGCCAAGAATACGTTTTACTGGCTTAAAGCTTTTGCGGTAATGCTCGGTTACGCCATGTTTTTCAATCGCTTCAAAATGCGCTTTTGTCGGGTAACCTTTATGTTTAGCAAAACCAAACTCTGGATGAAGCTTATCAAGTTCTTCCATCTCTTGGTCACGAACCACTTTAGCGATGATAGACGCTGCGCTGATTTCAGCCACCCGTAAATCCCCTTTCACAATAGCCAGACCGGCCATCGGTAGCTCAGGGACTCGGTTTCCATCTATTAGCGCTATATCAGGTTGAACACTCAGCCCGGCAATAGCACGCTGCATAGCTACCATAGTCGCTTGTAAGATATTCAACTCATCAATTTCTTGTGGGGAACAACGCCCCACAGACCATGCCAAGGCTTTCTCTTTAATTTCAGGAAGCAGAGCAAGGCGCTTTTTCTCAGACAGTTTTTTTGAATCGTTCAAGCCTTCGATTGGGTTATTCGGATCGAGGATAACCGCGGCGGTAACTACATCACCAACTAACGGCCCACGCCCCACTTCATCAACACCAGCGAATAACTGGTAGCCTTGAGGATACTCAAAAGGAGGAAATTCTTTTTTCTCTTTTACTGCCATGACAATTCTCTTTGTAACTTTTAAGCAAATGCTTTTGAAAGAAGCACTTTATGATTCAACAAACTCTCGACCGATCAATTTCAGAACTGCGTTAGCTGCCTGTTTGTCAGCATCTTTACGAATCCAGTGATGCATTTCAGTAAAGCGTTCAATAAGTGGCGCGTTGTCAGTTGAAAGCATCTTATCGACCGATGGGAAAAGGTAATCTGGGTGACACTCCTCAAGAATGTGTTCTTTTACGATTTCTTCACCCGCTAGGATATTCGGTAACGAGACAAATTCTGTGATCGACAATTTCTTAACGATATAGCCAGTGAGCTTGTTGACCTTGTAGCCAACGACCATCGGTCGTTTCAGCAACATACACTCAAGAGCAACAGTACCAGAAGCTAACAAAACAGAATCAGCAGCAGTAATCACATTGGTAGCCGTATCTTCTACCAAGGTAAATTCAAGTTCAGGTGCCGTCGATTGCCAGATCTCTGTAAACTGTTTCTTGCGCTGTTCATTAACCAATGCAACAACAAAATTGATATCAGGGTACTTTTGCTTAATGCGCTGACAAGTTTCGATAAATGGTTGAGCAATCAAACTCATTTCACCACCACGGCTACCTGGCAATACCGCTAACCACGGCTTATCTTGATCTAAACCTAAAAGATCGCGAGCCTCTTTCTTATTCGGCTCCAGTGGAATGGTATCAGCCAACGTGTGGCCAACGAATTCACAAGCAACGTTATATTTATCATAAAACACTTTTTCGAATGGTAAGAAAGCCAGTACCAAATCGGTTGCTTTGTCGATTTTAAAGATACGCTTTGGACGCCATGCCCAGACTGAAGGGCTGACATAATGAACAGTCTTAATGCCCGCGTTCTTAAGATCTAATTCAAGTCTTAGATTAAAGTCTGGCGCATCGATACCGACGAAGACATCTGGCGGGTTTTGAGTAAAGTACTTAACTAGCTCCGCTTTCACTTTTAGCAAGCGAGGTAAACGACCAAGCACTTCTACAAGCCCCATCACGGCAAGCTCTTCCATTTCGAAAAGAGACTCACAACCAAGCGCCTTCATTTTTGGTCCGCCAATACCCACGAATTCAGCATTCGGATATTGTGATTTGATCGCTTTAATAAAGCCTTCGCCAAGCGTGTCACCAGAGAGTTCTCCGACAACGATACCTACACGCAGAGGTTCATTCGAAACAAAGTCCAAGCTATTGGTTGCTGCTTCTTGCTGTGCCATAGTTTTCTAATTCCCTTCTTGCCTAAAACAAAAAAGATCGCCTAACGAGTAGCGATCTTTTTGTTATACCAATCTAACGAGGTAACTATTGTCATACTCATATTGATTGGTACATAACCACATCAAGTATTAACGAATAATACCGCGCTCAGAGCTCTCTAGCATTTCTAACATAGGAGTTACCGAAGCAAACTCTTTCGCCATTTCAACTAAAGCGGCTTTCGCTTCTTCAAGTGTTTTGCCTGAACGGTATAACTCTTTGTACGCTTTCTGTAATGCTCGAATTTCTGGTTTCTCAAATCCGTTACGCTTCAAGCCCACTAGGTTGAGGCCGAATGGAGCGGCATGATTACCCTGTGCAAGCACGTACGGCAGTACATCTTGAACAACCGCAGAACAGCCGCCAATGTACGCATAAGCACCAATAGAACAAAATGGGTGAATAGCAGAAAGCGCCATAACACCCGCATAATCGCCAACGGTTACGTGGCCACCAAGAATAGCATTGTTACCAATGTGAGTATGGTTACCAACAATAACATCATGCGCTACGTGAGCATTTACACAAAGTAAGTTGTCATCGCCAATCACAGTGGTAGCTTTGTCTTGAGTTGTACCACGGTGGATCTGAACTGCTTCACGAATCACATTACGGTCACCGATCACAACAGTCGTGTCTTCACCACCGTATTTCTTATCTTGGTTTTCTTCTCCAATCACTGCGTGTGGGAAGATTCGGTTTTGCTTACCAATTGTCGTGTGACCTTTGATCACAACATGCGACATCACTTCAGTGTCATCACCAATTGTCACGTTACCAGCAATGTAAGTGAAAGGACCAACCGTCACGTTAGCACCGATAGTTACATCACCTTCGATTACTGCTGCCGGGTGAATTTTCGCTGTTTCATGAATCATATTAAAACTCTCTACGAGCACATTTAAGTTCAGCTGAACATACAACTACGCCGTCAACTTTCGCTACACCGTTGAACGATGCAATGCCACGACGTTCTTTTAAGAACTCAACTTCGATAACCAATTGGTCACCTGGCACTACTGGCTTGCGGAACTTCGCTTTATCTACGCTAGCAAAGTAGTAAAGCTCATTACCAGAAGGAGCACCAAAAGATTTAAATGCTAGAAGACCTGTTGCTTGCGCCATTGCTTCTAAGATCAACACACCTGGGAATACAGGAAGTTGTGGGAAGTGGCCTGTGAACTGAGGTTCGTTAACAGAAACATTCTTAATCGCAGTCAGTGTCTTTTCTTTTTCAAAGCTAGTCACACGATCAACCATTAAGAATGGGTAGCGATGAGGTAATAGTTCCTGAATTTCAGTAATGTTCATCGTTGTCTGTTCAGTAGTCAAAGTCGTATTCCTATGTATATTCTTTATTTAATGAGAAGGATTATAAACGAAAAAGACTCGCTGTACGCGAGCCTTTTATTAGAAATGCTGGAATTATGATTCCGCGCTGTTCTCGATAAGTTTTTCAACGGTTTTCAAACGCTTGTTCATTTCATCAATACGATGAACTCGCGTTGCTGTTTTACGCCAATCTTTATTTGGCTGTAAAGGAATACCTGAAGAGTACATGCCTTTTTCGGTGATACTGCGCATTACCATCCCCATACCGGTGATTGTAACGCCGTCAACGATTTCTATATGACCATTAATCACACAACCGCCACCAATAATACAGTACTTACCTATCGTTGTGCTGCCGGCAATGATAGTACCACCTGCAATAGCAGAACCATATCCGATGTGAACATTATGAGCTATCTGAAGTTGGTTATCTAAGATAACGTTATCTTCAATAATAGTGTCATCTAATGCGCCACGGTCAACGGTAGTACACGCGCCGATTTCTACGCGGTTACCAACACGAACTGAACCGACTTGCGGGATCTTAACCCACTCGCCTTTCTCATTCGCATAACCAAAACCATCGGATCCAATCACTGTACTAGATTGAATCAAACATGCTTCGCCAATCACCACTTCATGGTAAACACTTACGTTAGCCCAAAGCTTAGTACCTGCGCCAATTTTTGCATTTTGACCAATAAAGCAACCAGCACCGATAACGACGTCATCACCAAGCACTACGCCAGTTTCAATCACAGCATTGGCACCAATAGACACATTTTGTCCAATGGTCGCGTCGCCTAAAATTGAAGCAGAATCAGCAATACCAGCAGCTGGCGCTGGCGTGGTATCAAGCGCTTGAGCAACCTTAGCAAAAGCAACATAAGGGTCGCTGACCACAATAACGTTGGTCTTACACAGTTCACGCTCGCTCTCTTTAACCATAATAGCGGATGCTTTACAGTCGCCAAGGTGCTTGCTGTACTTCACGTTCGAAAGGAACGTAATATTTCCTTCTTGCGCTTTATCCATAGGAGCGACTGCTGAAACGGTAACTGCACCGTCTCCGTGTAGCTCTCCACCGGTAATCGTTGCCAATTCGGCTAAGGTCAGATTCTTCATAAAACTTATTTCAGTGATTTAATTACTTTTTCAGAGATGTTGTATTCTGGCTTACCGTACTGCAGAGCTTGAATATCAACGATCATGTCGTAGCCTTCTTTCTCTGCAACTTTAGTTACAGCATCTTGAATTACTTTGAATAGCTTCTGCTTCTCTTGTGCTTCACGACGTTGGCTTGCTTTTTCTAATGCTTGAGCTTTGATTTTGTATTTGCTGTCTAGTTGGCCGACTTCAATACGAAGTTTCTCTACTTCATCAGGCCCTAATAGCTCACCATCACGCTTAAGCTTTTCAATCTTAGTCTTAGCTTCAGCTTGGATACTTTGAAGCTCAGCAGCTTTATCTTTGAACTCTTCCTGCATTTTTTGAAGAACAACTTCACGCTGAGGTAGAGCCTGGAATACTTGTGCAGTATTTACATAGCCCACTTTTTGCGCAGCTTCAGCCGCTGTTGCAAAGAAAGAAGAGCTAAGAACTACAAGGCCTAAACCTGCTGCTTTAATCATATTTTTCAAAATATTGTCCTTTAAAGATTAGAAAGTTCTACCAATGGTGAATGTGAAGAATTCTTCGTCATCGCCTTCGTAGATTTTAATTGGTTTCGCTAGAGAGAAAACCAATGGTCCCATCGGTGACATCCACTGAAGAGCGGCACCATAAGATGAACGGTAATTTGTTGGGTCAGAGTAATCGTAGTAGTACTGTTGACCGCTATTAGGTACGCCACGGTCTACGAATTCGGTATCCCATACACTTGCCATATCGAAGAACACGCTAGTTCGAATCTGACTGCGCGCTTCATCAGAAGCAAACGGTGTTGGTACGATTAACTCTACGCTAGCCAAAGCAACCGCATTACCACCAACCGAATCATCGGTTGCAGAATTGTACGTCGGGTTGTTGCCCGTGCTATTTCCGTAAACAGCTTTTGGACCAGCTGAGTTCGAACCAAAACCACGTAGTGTTGTAAAACCACCCGCGTAGTAGTTTTCGTAGAATGGGAACAAGTTATCATTACCATCCGTTTGACCATAACCGTTACCATAGCCTAATCGACCACGCATCAATAGTGTGAACTCATGCTTTTTAGTCAACGGAATGTAATGTTTTACATCGTATTGCGCTTTGAAGTATTTCGCATCCGAGCCTGGTACGGTTATTTTCGCGAAAGCACGTTGGTGGTTACCTTCAGTAGGGAAGAAGCCACGGTTAAGGTTGTTGCGCGTCCAAGAGATATTGATATCGAAGTCATCGGTTAAGATATGCTCATCACCGTATTGGTCAATACTTCTCGCAAACTGTTCAACTTGAATATAGGTAGGAACGTTACCGATTTTGTTGTGCGTATAACCAAAACCAAACTCGAGACGGTTCAGCTCATCCATAGGGAAACCCCATGTTAAGCTCGTACCATAACTTTGGTTGGTATAATCGACAATACCCGCTTCAGAGGCTTCAAATTCGTTGTAGAAGATTTTCCCTCCCATACTCACGCCATCAAGGTTCCAGTATGGGTCGCGGTAGTCTAAGCTCACATTCTTTTGGTAATCGTTCATCATGGCGCTTACGCCAACACGGTTACCAGAACCTGCAAAGTTATCTTGCTGTAAACCAACCTGGAAGCTGACACCCGATTCAGTACCGTAGCCAACACCGAAGTTGACGCTACCCGAGTTCGCTTCCTTAACGTTGTAAACCAGATCCACTTGGTCTTCACTGCCAGGAACACGTACCGTTTGCACATCGACCGTTTCAAAAAAGCCTAAACGGTTAAGACGGTTCTTACCTGTATCAATCGACTTGGAGTTCAGCCAGCTGCCTTCCATTTGACGCATTTCACGACGCAGTACTTCATCTTTCGTTGAGTTGTTACCCGTGAATCGAATATCACGAACGTAGATACGGCTGCCCGCTTCTACATTGATAACCAACGACACTTCTTTGGTCTCATCGTCAAATTCAGGAATCGTACGAACTTGTGGGTACGCATAGCCAGATTCGCCTAGAATTCGTTTCACGCCCTCTTCTAAAGACGTTACAGAAGAACCGTTATATGTATCGCCATCTTCGAATGGCACTAACGCTTCGAAGTCAGCCTCGCGGCCGATAAGCTCACCACGGAAAGAGACATCTTTAACGGTATAAGCTTCGCCTTCATCTAGGCCTAGCGTGATGTAAACACCTTTCTTATCAGGAGAGATCGCAACCTGAGTCGAATCCACCTTAAATTTAAGGTAACCACGGTCAAGGTAGTAAGATTTCAACGCTTCGATATCACCAGCCAGTACTTGCTTCTGGTATTTTTCATCCGCAAGGAAATTCCACCATGCAACATCAACGTTCAAGTTGAAACGACTAAGTAGATCAGCGTCAGAGAAAACTTCGTTACCGATAAAGTTAATTTGCTGAATCTTAGCGGACACGCCCTCAGTAAATACAAACTTAAGGTCAGAACGGTTACGAGGCAGAGGCGTCACTACAGCTTTTACTGTCGCGTTGTATTTACCAACACTGTAGTAGAAATCTTCAAGGCCCTTCTCAATGTTACTCAGTGTAGTACGGTCAAGGGCTTCACCTTCACGAACACCAGATGCATCTAGGTTCTGCTGAAGTTGTTCTTCTTTGATCGCCTTGTTACCTGAGAATGAGATACTTGCGATGGTCGGTCGTTCTTTGACTTGAACAACTAAAACATCATCATCGCGAAGAACTTTAACGTCCTCAAAGTTGCCTGAAGCATACAGTGCACGAATGATCTCAGACACATCGCCGTCATCCACTTCATCGCCAATACGTACTGGCATTTTCAGTAGAGCTGCACCAAGTGCAACACGCTGTAAACCTTCGATCTTGATATCTTGAACTACAAAGTTTTGTGCTCCGTTCGCAGCCACACTAGTGGCCAATAGACTTGCGAACAGAATTTGCTTAATCGCCATACTTATTCTAATTATTCCTTGCTACTACCAATGCCTGTGAGAAACCATTCACAGACGAGTAAAATCATTAAATATTGCCAGAGCCATCAAAGAGAAGAGGATTGCGCCTCCCACTCTATATCCCATTTCTTGAACTTTTTCAGGTACAGGTTTACGAGTAACGGCCTCAATAGCGAAAAAGAGCAAATGTCCGCCATCAAGCATAGGCAGCGGAACTAAATTAATAATACCCAAGTTAACACTAATCAGAGCTAAAAAACCTAAGAAGTAAACTAAACCGTAATCGGCGGTTGCCCCTGCGCCTTTAGCAATTGAAATTGGGCCACTCAAGTTATTTAAGCCAACATCACCAACGATAAGCTTCTTAAGCATTGTCAGTGTCAAACCTATGATTTGACCTGTTTTATTAAATGCTTTTCCTACAGACTCAATTACACCAAATTGTAACTCAAAGCGATAATCTTCTGGCCATTCTGCGACTTCGGGAGCAATACCCGCATAGCCGATTGTAGAACCATCAGAAAATTCGCGACTATTGGGCGTCATAACCAATGACCGCTCAATACCATTTCGTAATACGACAAGGTCCAAGGGCATCATTGGGTGTGAACGGATTAATTCAACAACCGACTTCCACTGTTCAATAGGCTGACCATTAATTTCGACAATTTTATCGCCAGATTCTAGCCCTGCAGAATAGGCAGCACCGTCATCAATAACTTGAGCGAGCACTGTCGATATCTCTGGAGAATAGGGTCTAAAACCAAGCGTTGTCATTGCTGACTCAGTTTCTGGGTTGAACGACCAGTCAGAAATATCCAATGTTATCTGTTGTTCAAAGCCGATGTCGTCTTGAGAAGAAACCGTTACAGTCATGGACTCATCACCAATATGTGATATCAAACCCAAGTTTACTGATTCCCAATCTGCGGTTTTGATTCCTGAAATAGATTTAAGTTCCATTCCAGTTTCAATTCCGGCTCGTGCAACAATAGATTGCGGGGTGACCTCACCGATCACCGGTTTAACCGCAGGCACGCCAATCAAAAATACCAGCCAATATGCGAACACGGCAAAGATAAAGTTGAATGCTGGACCTGCACCCACAATCGCTGTTCGTTTCCACAACGGTTTCTTATCAAAAGCGTATTGCTGTTCGTCTTCAGAAAGGTCATCAACACGACCATCAAGCATCTTAACGTAGCCACCCAATGGAATGACTGACAAGCTATATTCCGTTCCATCGCGGCCAACTTTACTCCAGATCGATTTACCAAAACCAATCGAGAATTTTTCTACTTTCACACCGCAGCGACGAGCAACCCAGAAGTGTCCAAATTCATGAACAGCGACCAGAATACCAAGCGCTACAATAAAGGATGCGAAGTTCCACAGAATTCCACTCATGCTAGCTGCTCTTTTATAAATTGAATGGCTATTTGACGAGACATATTATCGAGCTCGAGAAGGCTTTCCAAGCTATCTAAGCCTTCAGAGTTATGTTGTTCACATACTTTGTTCATAACATGCTCGTTAATGATAGCAATATCGGTAAACTTCACTTGATTGTTCAAGAAAGCATCGACTGCAATTTCGTTTGCCGCATTAATTGCTGTTGTTGCATGCTGCCCCAAATAGCACGCCTCAATGGCTAATCTCAAACATGGGTAACGAGTTAAATCGGGCTCTAAGAAGGTAAGCTCGCCCACTTTGGTGAAATCCAGAGGCTTAACACCCGCTTCAGTACGATCAGGATAAGACATGGTCAAAGCAATTGGCGTCGCCATATCAGGTTCACCCATTTGAGCCAATACTGAGCCATCTTTGTACTGAACCATAGAATGAATCACAGACTGAGGGTGAATAATAACTTTGAGTTGCTCTTGAGAGGCATTAAATAGCCATTTCGCCTCAATGTACTCTAAGCCTTTATTCATCATCGTAGCTGAATCAACAGAGATCTTAGGGCCCATTGACCAGTTAGGGTGTGCAATCGCTCTCTCAGGTGTGACCGAATCTAACTCTGCAACATCCGTATAGCGAAAAGGGCCACCCGAACCAGTCAAAAGAATATGGTTGATACCATTTTCTTCAAGGTCACAACGGCCTAGTTTGGTTTGCACATTCTGAGGTAAACACTGAAAGATAGCATTATGCTCGCTGTCGACAGGAAGCAGTTCAGCGCCGTACTTCTCTACGGCGTCGATAAACAACTGGCCAGACATCACCAACGCTTCTTTGTTAGCCAGCAAGATGCGCTTACCAGCCTTAACCGCAGACATCGTAGGAAGCAAACCTGCCGCACCCACAATAGCAGCCATTACCGTGTCCACTTCATCTAGAGAAGCGACCTGACACATGCCTTCAGAACCAGAAAGAACTTTGATGTTTGGGTGATTTGTAGACAACACTTCAGTCAGCTTAGATGCTGCATCAGGGCAAGCCATAGCAACATAGCTTGGTTGCCACTTTTCAACTAACGCCAGCATCTTTTCAACATTCGAGCCTGCAGCCATTGCTACAACCGAATAGAGTTCTGGGTTTTGTTCAACGACTTTTAGTGTACTTGCACCAATTGAGCCGGTAGCGCCAAGGATAGTTAGATTTCGCATCACATATGACCGTAGAAATGTAATAAAGGGCAGAATCACTGCCCTTTTTTATTAGAATGCTAAATAAAGCAGAGCAAAGACAGGGAACGCAGCCGTTAAGCTATCTATTCTATCAAGTATACCACCATGACCAGGAATCAGATTACTGCTGTCTTTCACCCCAGAAACACGTTTAAACATGCTTTCAACAAGATCACCAAGAACAGAAATAACGACGGTCACAAGAGTAATAACAATCATGTGGAGAGGGCTTGTGAATTGGATATCAAACAAGTCAGCAAAGATCCAGGCCACGATCACTGCTGTAATGATGCCACCAATAAGACCTTCAATCGTTTTATTAGGACTCACCGCAGGGGCCATTTTGCGCTTGCCAAAGCTCTTTCCTGAAAAGTAAGCACCACTGTCCGCAGCCCAAACAAGCAAGCAAACGAACATCACCAATTTTGCGCCGTGGTAAGGATCAACATCAATACCGTTAGCACGCAGGATAACCACACTCCAGAAGAATGGTAGCAAAGTCAGCACGCCAAATGCGTGACGAAGAATGGATGAGTCTTTCCATGCTGGCATAGACTTAGGATAAGTCACTGCCATACCACTCGCGATTACCCACCAAATTGAACCAATCGTTAGAATGGCGTAGTGAGCACCCGATAAGTTATTAAGGCTAAATGCATCAAAAGGTATAAAAGCAAAACTTGCAGCACTTACCACAACTGTTGGAATCAACGCTAAATAACGTGATTTGCTTTCAACAAACTGAGTCCACTCCCAAAGACCCAATAGCGAGATTACTGCTAGTGAAAGAATAAACGTGGGAAGTGATAACTCGAAAATACCTAGAATAACTAGGGGAGCTAAAATCAACGCCGTAATAATTCGTTGTTTCAAACCAAAAAAATCCTTATTAACTGTCCATCAGAGCTTTAATTTGCTCACCGGTGCATCCAAAACGACGCTCGCGGTTTACAAACCAAGTCACAGCTTCTACTAAGCTGTCTTCATTAAAGTCTGGCCAGAATTGTTCAGTGAAATACATTTCGGCGTAAGCTAATTGCCAAAGCATAAAGTTACTAATGCGGCACTCGCCACTGGTGCGGATAAGTAGATCGACTTCTGGAATATCTGCCATCGTCAGGTGTTGTGTAATCATAGCTTCATCAATGTCTTCTACATTAATATCGCCAGACTTAACCTGTTGAGCAATCGAAGTCATCGCTTGCTGGATATCCCACTTACCGCCGTAGTTAGCCGCAATATTAATAACCATACCCGTATTGGTGCTAGTCAAAGCTTCCGCTTCTTCTATTTTCTTTTGTAGTCGCTCATTAAAACGACTTTTATCACCAATAACACGAAGTTGTAGATTATTTTTATGAAGCTTTTTTACTTCACTCGATAGCACTGAAATAAACAGTTCCATCAAGAGACCCACTTCTTCTTCAGGACGACGCCAATTTTCACTACTAAAAGCAAAAAGAGTTACGGCTTTAATGCCAAGTCTGGCTGCTGAAGATATGGTTTTTCGAACAGCTTGAACGCCATTTTTATGACCAAAGACACGAGGCTTACCCTGAGCTTTTGCCCAGCGACCATTACCATCCATAATGATAGCAATGTGTTTAGGAAGAGAGTCTGTGAACGCTTGAGAATTATGCATAAAAGAGTGAATCAAATTCTAATAGTCGAACAGAATAGCATAAAAAAACGCTGCACCGTGAGTACAGCGTTTTTCCTGAAAGAAAAGAATATGGAAAATTAAACTTCCATCAACTCTTTTTCTTTAACTGCTAGAACTTCGTCTACGTTCTTAACCGCAGCGTCAGTTAGCTTTTGAATTTCGTCTTGTGCTTTACGATCTTCGTCTTCTGAAATTTCTTTGTCTTTAAGAAGTGCTTTTAGATCGCCATTCGCGTCACGACGGATGTTACGAATAGCAACACGGCCACCTTCAGCCTCGCCACGAACGATTTTAACTAGGTCTTTACGACGTTCTTCCGTAAGCGGTGGAAGTGGAACGCGAATAACCGTACCTGCAGACATAGGGTTTAAGCCTAGGTCAGAAGTCATGATTGCTTTTTCAACAAGAGGAGTCAGTGTTTTATCAAACACTGTAATTGCTAGTGTACGTGCGTCTTCAGCAATAACGTTAGCTACTTGAGTCAAAGGTGTTGGTGCACCGTAGTACTCAACAGTAAGACCAGAAAGTAGGCTCGGGTGAGCACGGCCTGTACGGATTTTTTGTAGGCTGTTTTTTAGTGCATCAACACTTTTTACCATGCGCTCTTGAGCGTCTTTTTTGATTTCGTTAATCACAATTTCACCTTGATTATGTTCTTTCTTCAAGAAAGCTTTTTATTTGGAGTGATAAGGATAAGCTTACCGAAGCATTATACTTCAGTAAGCCCGAAAAATTAGTCAGCGTCGCTGATTAATGTACCTTCAGTTTCACCCATAACCACGCGACGTAGTGCGCCTGGCTTATTCATGTTAAATACACGGATTGGCATTTTGTGGTCACGTGCTAGCGTAAATGCGGCCAAGTCCATTACTTTCAATTCTTTTTCAAGAATGGTGTTGTAAGACAACGTATCATACAACTCTGCGTCTGGGTTTGCTACTGGGTCAGCAGTAAATACACCATCTACTTTTGTTGCTTTTAGAACTACGTCAGCTTCGATTTCGATACCGCGTAAACATGCAGCAGAGTCTGTAGTAAAGAATGGGTTACCAGTACCAGCAGAGAAGATCACAACACGACCTTGACGTAGTTGGCTGATTGCATCTGCCCAGTTGTAGTCGTCACATACACCTTTAAGAGGAATTGCTGACATTACACGTGCGTTTACGTAAGCACGGTGTAGTGCGTCACGCATAGCAAGGCCGTTCATTACCGTTGCCAGCATCCCCATATGGTCACCAACAACACGGTTCATACCCGCTTCTGCTAGGCCTGCGCCACGGAAAAGGTTACCACCACCGATAACAACACCAACTTGAACGCCTAGTTCAACTAATTCTTTTACTTCTTGAGCCATACGATCAAGGATCGTTGGGTCAATACCAAAACCTTCTTCGCCTTGTAGCGCTTCACCGCTAAGTTTTAACAGAATACGTTGATACGCTGGTTTAGGGTTCGTAGTCATGGAGCTTACCTTCCAAAGAGTTGATGATTAACAGTCATGGATAAAAACTGAAGAGCTCAGTTTGCATTCATAACAGCTAAAAGCCGGAAATAATTCATTATTCATAAAAAGACCGCAGCATTTGCCACGGTCTCTTTTCAAACAATACGCTAAGGATTAACCTTTTTGTACCGCTGCAACTTCGTCTGCGAAGCTCATTTCAGCTGCTTTCTCGATACCTTCACCAACTTCTAAACGAACGAAGGTAGTAACTGATGCGCCTTTCTCTTTAAGAATGTCAGCAACAGTTTTCTTAGGTTCCATGATGAAAGCTTGACCAGTAAGAGATACTTCGCCCGTGAATTTCTTCATACGGCCGATAACCATTTTCTCAGCGATCTCTTGTGGTTTGCCTTCGTTCATAGCGATTTCAACTTGAACAGCTTTTTCTTTTTCTACTACGTCAGCAGGTACGTCAGATGGGTTAACGTACTCAGGCTTAGAAGCAGCAACGTGCATAGCGATGTGCTTAAGCGTTTCAGCTTCGCCTTCACCAGCAACAACAACACCGATTTTCTCGCCGTGACGGTAAGAAGCTAGTGCAACACCTTCAACAAGCTCAACACGACGGATGCTGATGTTCTCACCGATCTTAGTTACTAGAGCGATACGTGCGTCTTCAAACTTAGCTTGAAGTGCAACGATGTCTAGACGTTCAGCTAGAGCAACTTCAGCAACTTCGTTAGCGAATGCAAGGAAACCTGCATCTTTAGCTACGAAATCAGTTTGGCAGTTCACTTCAAGAAGAGCAGCAACGCCAGCTTCTTCTTTAATGATGATTGCGCCTTCAGCAGCAACGTTACCAGCTTTTTTAGCTGCTTTCGCTGCGCCAGATTTACGCATATTTTCAATTGCTAGCTCGATGTCGCCTTCAGCAGCAACAAGCGCTTTTTTACATTCCATCATGCCCGCAGCTGTGCGTTCACGAAGTTCTTTAACTAGAGCTGCAGTTACAGTTGCCATTCTCTATTCCTCAGTAAATTCTAAAAAAGATAAAAAACAGGGGCCTAATTAATTGGCCCCTGATATTGACTGTATTCAGTTCTTAAGCCATCGATTATGACCGCTTAATATGAACTAAATATGGCTCAGAGCCGCTATTATTCAGCTTCTACAAAACCGTCTTTTTCAGCAGCTACAGCAGCAACATCTTTGTTACGACCTTCTTTAACCGCGTCTGCAGCAGCGTTTAGGTAAAGCTGTACTGCACGGATTGCATCATCGTTACCAGGGATAACGAAGTCAACACCGTCTGGGTTAGAGTTAGTATCAACTACAGCGTAAACTGGGATACCTAGGTTGTTTGCTTCTTTAACTGCGATGTGTTCGTGATCAGCATCGATAACGAATAGAGCGTCTGGAAGGCCGCCCATGTTCTTGATACCACCAAGAGACTTCTCTAGCTTCTCCATTTCACGAGTGCGCATTAGAGCTTCTTTCTTAGTAAGCTTGTCGAAAGTACCGTCTTGAGCTTGCGCTTCAAGTTCTTTCAGACGCTTGATAGACTGACGAACAGTTTTGTAGTTCGTTAGCATACCGCCTAACCAGCGGTTGTTAACGTAGAACTGGTTGCTGTTGATAGCAGCTTCTTTAACAGCTTCAGATGCAGCGCGCTTAGTACCAACAAAAAGAACTTTACCTTTCTTCTCGCCAACTTTAGCGATTTCAGCTAGAGCGTCGTTGAACATTGGTACAGTTTTTTCTAGGTTGATGATATGTACTTTGTTACGAGCACCAAAGATGAATGGCTTCATTTTTGGGTTCCAGTAACGAGTTTGGTGACCGAAGTGAACACCAGCTTTAAGCATATCGCGCATTGATACAGTTGCCATTTTAAAATCCTCTATGGGGTTAGGCCTCCACATCCCCCATGAATCCGACCCCTAACAACTAACCACTTTTCAGCCGTTATCTGTGTTGTTGAGGCACCCCGGAACATGTGTCGGAATGTGTGTGATTTAAAGAAATAAGTTAGTGGACACAAAGCTTGTTTCGCCAATTGGAGAAAACAGTCCTGATGTCCGGCGCGCTTTATACCATATTTTGTCTATCTATGGCTAGAAAAAAATCCAAAAATGGCGACTGCTATACTCTAGCCTATTAGCGGATTTCACCGATAAATCGCGGCCTAATCAAATCGATTCAGCATCGTCTTACAGAGCAATATCGGCTTAAATTAAGTAGTATCCACCAGCATTGTATGGATATGGGAATGTTGCGCTAAAATGCTGCACTGATAGAATAGCCCCAATATGCACACTTAGGTGCTACCAAATTAAGAGATATGCAATGGCTGTAAAAATTAAAACTGCTGAAGAAATTGGAAAAATGCGCGTCGCCGGCAAGCTGGCTTCTGAAATTTTAGAGATGATTGAACCTCACATCCAAGTGGGTACAACGACAGAAGAGCTTAACCAAATCTGTCACGAGTACGCTCTAGAGAGAGGCGCATACTCAGCACCACTTGATTACCACGGTTTCCCTAAGTCTATCTGTACGTCTATCAACCACATCGTGTGTCATGGTATTCCAGCATCACAAGATGAGACTGGTAGCACAGGTCAATTCAAACCTGCAGTATTGAAAGATGGCGATATTCTAAACGTTGATATCACTGTGATTGTTCCTGATGACGAAAATGCAGACCTAAGCACTCGTCCGCAAGGTTACCATGGTGACACATCTAAAATGTTCCTTGTGGGTGAAGTTTCACCAGCAAACAAACGTCTATGCATGGTTGCTCAAGAAGCACTTTACGAAGGCATGCGTCAGGTTAAACCAGGCGTTCAACTTGGCCAAGTTGGTACTGCTATCGAGAAGTACATCAAGACAAACAACAAGAATAACCCACGCGCTAAGTTCTCTATTGTAAAAGATTACTGTGGTCACGGCATTGGTTCTGAGTTCCACGAAGATCCACAAGTCGTTCACTACAAAAACAGCGATCGCACAGTGCTAAAAGCAGGCATGTGTTTCACAATCGAGCCAATGATCAATGCTGGTAAATTTGGTTGCCGTCTAGATGACGAAGATAGCTGGACAGTGTACACAGCTGACAGCAAGAACTCGGCTCAGTGGGAACACACTTTAGTTGTTACTGATACTGGTTGTGAAGTACTAACACTACGCAGTGATGATACGATTCCACGTATCATGAAGAACGCTTAGTTCAACAAACTGAACACCTCAGACTTTTGAAAATATCCTCGCATTGCCGAGGATATTTTTTTATCCGCTCAATTTCGATTTTGCATCAGCTTCTGTTAAATTGTTTACTATTCTCATTTGCTTGCACGGATAGCAGACTATGCCTTATCAATGCCCTATTACGTTCAATGACGAACAACTTGAAATCTGCGAATTAAAAAATCAGCTCGAAATCTTCACGCAGTATCAAAAGAGTGAATTTCTAAATCATCATCCAGTTACCGATTTGGTTCTGCTGCGCTCCGAATACATGGATTTGCTTCTCAACCGTTTATGGGAGCATTTCGGATTTAGCAAACTGCCTCATATTGCGTTGGTCGCAGTAGGCGGCTATGGCCGTGGTGAACTACACCCTTTATCCGATATTGATATTCTCATCGTCTCGCAAAGAACTCTACCATCAGCACTAGGTGAGAAAGTCAGTCAATTCATCACCCTACTGTGGGATTTGAAGCTAGAAGTCGGCCACGCAGTCCGTACCATTGCCGAGTGTCTTGAGATTGGCATCGATGATTTAACCGTTGCGACCAACTTACAAGAGTCACGTTTACTATGCGGAAGCGAAGACACCTTTCAAGAGTTAAAGCTAAAGATTCATTCCGATTCATTTTGGCCAAGTGAGACCTTCTACAAGGCGAAGATTCAAGAACAGAGAGAGCGTCACGCTCGTTATCACGACACAACTTACAATCTAGAGCCGGATATCAAATCAACTCCGGGCGGGCTCAGAGACATCCACACTCTGAGTTGGGTAGCACGTCGCCACTTCGGTGCGACTTCTTTGTTAGAAATGAGCAAGTATGGCTTTCTTACCGATGCCGAATATCGTGAACTCGTGGAGTGCCAAGATTTCTTATGGCGCGTTCGCTTTGCACTGCACATAGAGCTGCGCCGTTATGACAACCGACTTACCTTTGCGCATCAGGCTCAAGTAGCCGAACACCTTGGTTACACTGGTGAGGGCAATCGCGGCGTAGAAATGATGATGAAGGAGTTCTACCGAACACTTCGTCGTGTAGCAGAGCTCAACAAGATGCTGCTTAAGCTGTTTGACCAAGCAATCATTAACGGTGGTCAAACACAAGAAGCCGAGATTCTCGACAATGACTTCCAACGTCGAGGTTCATTAATCGAAGCGCGTAAGCCAGCCCTATTCCAAGCACGGCCAGAAACGATTCTCGATATGTTTATCCATATCGCGAATGACTCGACGATCGAAGGGGTAAGCCCACCAACATTACGACAACTGCGAACGGCGCGTCGCCGATTGAACCGCTTCCTGCATACCATTCCTGAAGCTCGTGACAAGTTCATGGATTTAGTTCGCCACCCCAACGCACTGCACAAAGCTTTTAGCTTGATGCATAAACTGGGCGTGCTATCGGCGTACTTACCGCAATGGAGCCAAATTGTCGGCCAAATGCAGTTTGATCTGTTCCACGTTTACACCGTGGATGAACACAGTATTCGCCTGCTCAAGCACATCAACCGCTTTAGCCAAGTAGAGAACCACGACAAACACCCAATTTGTTGTGAAGTGTACCCTCGAGTTCAGAAAAAAGAACTCCTGATCCTCGCCGCTATCTTCCACGACATCGGAAAAGGCCGTGGTGGAGACCACTCGGAAATCGGCGCCGTTGAGGCTTACTCTTTCTGTATTGAGCATGGGCTATCGAAGCCTGAAGCCAAACAAGTTGCGTGGCTAGTACAAAACCACCTATTAATGTCAGTGACCGCTCAGCGCCGTGATATCTACGATCCGGATGTGATTACCGAATTCGCCAAAAAAGTTCGCGATGAAGAGTCACTTGAGCTGCTGGTTTGCTTAACTGTCGCTGATATCTGTGCTACCAACCCAGAGCTATGGAACAGCTGGAAACGTACCCTACTCGCAGAGCTATTCCATTCTACGCAGCGAGCACTGCGTCGCGGCTTGGAAAACCCAGTCGATGTCAGAGACCGTATTCGTCACAATCAACAAATGGCATCTGCACTGCTGCGTAAAGAAGGTTTCTCCGCTCGTGAAATTGAAGTGTTGTGGCAGCGTTTTAAAGCTGACTATTTTTTGCGTCATACACACACTCAAATTGCTTGGCACTGTGAGCACTTACTTCGCTTAGAAGATCCGAGCCAACCTTTAGTACTTATCAGCAAAAAAGCAACACGAGGTGGTACAGAGGTATTCGTATACTGTAAAGACCAAGCAGCACTTTTCGCCACCGTTGTTGCCGAGCTCGACAGACGTAACTTTAACGTTCACGACGCACAGGTCATGGTCAGTAAAGATGGTCACGTTTTGGATACCTTTATCGTACTTGATCAACATGGTGAAGCGATTGATGAAGCAAGGCACAAAGCCGTTGCGAAGCATCTAACTCATGTTCTGGCTGATGGCCGTCCAACTAAGATTAAGACACGTCGCACGCCTCGAAACTTGCAGCATTTCAAGGTAAAAACTCGGGTTGAGTTCCTACCAACTAAGAGCAAGAAGCGCACCTTGATGGAGTTGAGAGCTCTTGATACACCGGGGTTGTTGGCTCAAGTCGGCGCAACCTTTGCTGAGTTAGACATCAATTTGCACGGCGCTAAAATTACCACCATCGGCGAACGTGCAGAAGATTTGTTTATTCTGACCAGTGACGCGGGAGGAAGGTTGTCTGAAGAACAAGAACAAGCCTTAAGAGAAAGATTAACCGAGCACGTTTCAGAACTCGCACCTTAGAAAGCTAATTTAGAGCTAGAAGTAAGTTGTGACGAGGAAACAAGTTTAGCTCTAGGAGCTGCTTTAATAGCCAAATAAGTGTGGGCAAAGATAGAGAGCGATCTTGCCCACAACTTACAATCAATTCACAGATATCAACTATCTAGCTCGTCGTTAGGCTGCTACATTGATCAAGTCAATTACATAAAAGTATTACATTCATAACCTAGAGGTCGCTTATGTATCCAAACCTCACTGGCTTAGGTATCCACGAACCTAAACAGATTGAACGTTACTCCCTTCGCCAAGAAGCGCACAAAGATATCCTGAAGATTTACTTTCGTAAGCAGAAAGGTGAACTGTTCGCGAAAAGCGTTAAGTTTAAGTACCCACGACAAGTAAAAAGTGTGCTTGTTAGCGGCGGCAATAATCAATACAAAGAAGTGACCGAGATTAACCGCAACCTCACTCTTGTGATTGATGAACTCAACAAAATCACCAAACCGACGCCAACGGCTGAGGTGGATGTGAAGCAGAAGATCCTTACTGACTTACGCCATCTAGAAAAAGTGGTATCAAGCAAGATCGCAGAGATCGAAGCCGATCTAGAAAAACTTAAATGATCCCGCGATTAACTGTTAGCAATTAACGATTAACTAACCTACATTAGTTATGCCGTTAAGGTCGCACAGACATCAAAAAGGGCTGATATCACTATCAGCCCTTTGTTTTTATTCTATTTTCTCTATTCACTTAGACTCGCGATTGCTTAAACACGCGTGACTTACTTCGACAAGCAAGTTTGAGCATCGATTAAGTTGGCATCCCACTCAAAAGTTTCAAACAACCTTAACCACGTTTCATCTAAGTTCGCCTTCATCACCAATTCTTCTTTAGTGAAAGGATGAATGAAGCGCAATTCAGAAGCATGCAGCAACAGACGGTGTGAGTCTAAATCATCACGGAACAGTCGGTTATGCTTACCATCACCATGTGAAGTATCGCCCACGATTGGGTGTCTTAGATGAGCCATGTGACGACGCAGCTGATGTTTACGTCCTGTCTTTGGCATCATCTCAACTAAGCAATAACGACTGGTAGGAAAACGGCCTGTTGAATACGGCACTTCGACTTTCGCTAACGGCTCGTAAACAGTGACGGCCTCTTGTGGTTCTTTATCTTCTTTCGCGAACTTATCGGCGATCTTATCCAACTCGACCTTGAGTGCATAATCGAGCGTATCGCCCTCTTCTATCCACCCACGGACAATCGCATGATAAGTCTTTTGCATCTCATGGTTGGCGAACATCGGCATCACCTCTGAGGCAACCTCACTCGACAGTGCGAACACCAATACGCCAGACGTTGGACGGTCTAAGCGATGCAGAGGAAATACGTGCTGACCAATTTGGTCGCGCAGAGTCTGCATCACAAACTGAGTCTCGTGTTTATCCAACCATGAGCGATGCACTAGCATACCCGCTGGCTTATTCACCGCGACAAAATACTCATCTTGATAAATGATCTCTAACATTACGCGCATACCTCATCAATGCTCTGAATCGTCACTAGCAGTTCAGCTTTGTCTGCCTCATTTTTCCACACTTCACCAAAATAAGGATGAATCGCAAAGCCTTTCGGTAGGCTCATTTGGGCATCCATCATTGCGTTGATCTTTACGATAAAGATCCACTGCAACCACTCTTCTGGTTGTAGCGAGTCAATCGCAAAAGGCTCAACGCTCGCCAAAGCTTCATTCGAAGGCGGAAGTTCACTCCATAGCGAACATTGGCGCATTTGTTGTTCTAATTGTTGAAGTAAAGGAGGTAACTTTGTGGCAGCTGTCATTTTTCACCAAGTTATTTATCTAGTGACCTTGAAATTGGGGCATAGAGTACCATCTATTTAGGAAAGAAAGTTAGGAGCTTTATTACTATGGAAACCATTCACACGCTCACTCAGTTACTAAAGAATAGCGGTTGCCAATACGACATCTACGACCTAGGTCGTCGTATCCAGAAAATCGACAACACCCTATTCTCTGATGTTGAGCAGGGGAAACAGCCATACCCGTTTCCACTTCAGAAACAAGCTCACTTAGCGATTAGCTACTGGAACGAACACAAGCAACCTTGGATCTGGTTCCTAAAATTCAAACTCGATGAAAGAGGCTTACTGCATCAAGGGGATGTGGGTAATTTTCTTAAGTTTGTTATCGAAGCGATGGGCACACGTTTGAACGGTGATATCAGCGAAGAGCAACAACAAAAGCTGTCTAACAACCCATATACCTTCAAGCCTTCAGAAGACAAAATGGCCGTATTTCATAGCCAAGTAAGAGCAGGGTTAGACCTAGCGACGAGCCAATATTACGAACACGCTCAACACTACTTCACTGGCGACCTAGGTTGGGACAACTGGAAAACCGTTGGTCTTCAAGGCATCACCGATATGTGTGCTCGCTTAGGCAGTCAGCAAAACGGTGTCGCTATTCGCAAGGCATTGAATAAACTGCCATCAGAGCCGCTATACGCAACACTAGGGGCGCTTGAGCACACGCAAATCAATGATAAGCTCGCTCAACGCTTACAAGAGATGGCAGACAATGAGATTAACAGTCAAGAGCCGGATCTGTTCTTACTGTCAGCTTTGGTTCGTGCCCTTTCCGGTGCAGAACAAGGAATCGCGAATAACATCATTAACCAAGTTCTCGCTAGTCCACGCTTAAGCCACCAAGAGGTGTTAATTGGTTTAGCGGGTCGCAGCTGGCACGCACTACAAGATCCAGCGATTGCCGAGCAATTCTTGTTACGTCTCGCACAAACAGGCAACCAAAACCTGTTCAATCAGTTATTTGCAGATTTAGTGATGATTCCGACACTAAGAATGGTATTTTTGCCGTTGTTGAATTCGAACCCATCACCAGAACTCGCAAATGCATTGATTGAGTTACAACAAGCGGCTAAGTCGCAATAAAAACTAGACAGAACAGCTCAGTAGCTCGTAACAACGAGCTCAAAACACAATTGGAATAGAAAGATAAAAGGAAGTATGGACTAAATGATAGATAACTTAGTGGCTATTTTGATGCTGTGCTTCTTTTGCTTTCTGTTTTGGCAGCAGCGCAGGCAATCCGAGCTTGCGAAAGCTGCCATTGCGAGAAAGTGTAAAGAGCTCGACTTGCAGCTATTAAGCGTTGCCTTCAACGGTCATAAACTTAAGATGCGCCATGAACTCACGACCATTTGGCGCTGGCATACTGTGTACCATTTTGAATTTTCGGCATTAGGTGATGACCTATACCAAGGAAAACTGACCATGGTCGGCTTCCGCTCTATGCGGTTTGAGCTACAGCCTCATAGAATGTAACGTCGCAGTGCGCGTTATAGCTATATTCATGATAAGGGCCAAACGAATCTTGTTTGGTTTCCTTAAATTCAAATCCTAGTTTTTCTAATAACTTAATCGATGGGTTGTGGCCGACATTCACAGTCGCAACAACATTCGTTAGGCGCTCTTCAAAACACACCAAACTTAAAAATGGTTTTAGCACCTCACTAGCAAAGCCGCGATTCCAATACTCTTTATCCAAAATAAAGCCAAGCTCATGCCTACCCTCTTCTGATGAAATAAAGACATGCCCAAGATATTCACGGGTTTGGTTGTGGATGATAGCGCGGCAGAAGCCGACGTTGTCTTGCAGTATCTCTTGAAATAAGAACTTCGCAGAGGCAATAGAGTGCGGCCCATTCATTTCAGAACGATTAACGGGGCAGCAATTCAACTTGATAAAGTCGTGTTGTAGCTGTTCGGTATAAGGTACCAACAGCGTTCTTGAGGTTGCTATCGTCATAAAACACTCCTTGTGTTGACCATTAGCAGAAAAGCAGATGTCGCGATCTTAGATAAAAGCTCCTGAATTAAAGAGCCCCCTAGAGAGAAGAAAAGCCTCAGATAAAGAAAAGCCCCGACACCGAAGTGTCAGGGCTAGGGTCTTACTCGCAGCAGTCCGGCTACTAATAAATGCTCCATGCATCATCCATAATAGTGGCTGTAATCCTTCAGCTCTTTCCTTTACTTCGCCGTCCTAGCGGTGTCCAATCATCCTGAAAGCTAACAATCCTAGTTAGCGCACATCACTTGTTCCGTGAGCGGTGTCCTTTACATCGTCCTGATGCTAATCCAACCCTTTAAATCCTAAAGGTGTCCATTGTCATTCCGTTGCAGCTAACTTCCTGTTAACTGACTGTATCCCTACAATGTCCTTACGCTCCATGCTTGACTACTCAATCCTAAGTAACCAAATCTTCATCCTGAAGATAACCAAATCCTTGGTGCTTTCCTGTTCCGTGTCAGAATCCTTCCGACAAGGTTTAATTTACGCGATTTACGATTTGGGACAATAGATTTGCATCACACTTTGAATTCATAAAAGTTGTTAATTATATAAAACAACAAAAAATCAACCACTTAATCATATGCACCTCAATCTCTCTAGCGATGTATTCGTGTTATCTCACAACCTTTGTAAGAGATCTCTCACAAGCTATGGGCGGTTTTATGATTCGCTATCACTCACCAGAGCGAGTAAAATGGCTGAAGACTAAAAATGGAGGTCAACATGCTGACAAAAGATGTGTCTGAAGAGTTGAAATCAGTGCTTGAAGGACTGCAAGCACAAGGGAAAGAGCCTACAGTTGCTTTAGTTAAAGCTCGTATGAGTACATCGGTTCCGATGCCCGCTTTAATCACAACCATCAAGAGCTGGAAAAGCGCGAATCGCGTTCCTAAAGTTGAAGTCGCGACACAAGAAGAGCCAGCACTCGATCGTGTTAGCCAACTGGAAAAGCAAATCCTTGAACTTACCACCCGCGTTGCCACGCTAGAAGCCAAGTTAACGGAACAATAAGTTAACTGAGCAATAAGCTAACAGAGAAATAGAACACTATGAAAATATGGGTTGATGCGGACGCTTGTCCTAAGGTTATCCGAGAAACAATCGTACGCGCAGCTGAGCGCACTGGGGTTGAATGTACCTTCGTGGCAAACCATCTGGTTCCTGTCCCTAAACGCAATAACATCCACTCAATTCAAGTCCCAAGCGGATTTGATATTGCAGATGATGAAATCGTAAAACGCACTGAACCCGGTGATCTCGTGATTACATCCGATATCCCTCTCGCCGATGAAGTGATCACCAAAGGTGGTCAAGCACTTAGCTCTCGTGGCGAGCTCTACACCAAAGAAACCATCAAAGCGCGCCTGAACATTCGTGACTTTATGGATACCATGCGTTCAAGCGGCATCCAAACGGGTGGACCAAGCGCCCTCTCACAGACCGATCGTCGTGAGTTCGCGAATCATCTTGATCGCCTGCTAGCAAAGCGCTAATCATTAAGAAACATTGAGATTCGTTCATAGCCATAACCGTGAACCTGTAGATATGTTTGTCGACATACTCCGTTTTTGTTACTTAACACTTGATACTAAGTGCTACTTTAACGGAGTATTGATGATCCACCTTGTCACCATCTCTTCTTTTTAAATCATCCCAATTTTCTACACTCTTTCAGATCACTTTCCGTGATTGGTACACCATACTTTCGATCAAAAAAAACCTGCACGAAGCAGGCTTTAAAATCTAACAATATGACTTGTACTAACGTTACTACGGCGTGTAGAACGTTGCTGCACCTGGGCCTACTGGAAGACCAAATACGAACACCCATAGGTAGAACAAGATGCTCCAACCGAACATAAAGCAGATTGAGTATGGAAGCATTGTAGCAATCAGAGTACCGATACCAAGGTTCTTCATGTAACGCGTCGCTACAGCAAGAATAAGACCGAAGTAGCTCATCATTGGTGTAATGATGTTCGTCGTTGAATCACCGATACGGTAAGCTGCTTGAATCGTTTCTGGTGCGTAACCAACAAGCATTAGCATAGGTACAAAGATAGGTGCTGTTACTGCCCACTGAGCAGAAGCCGAACCGATCATTAGGTTAATGAAGCCACACATTAGGATAAATGCAAAGAACAACATTGGGCCAGTAAGACCGATATCTTGTAAGAAGCTAGCGCCACCAACAGCGATTACTTGACCAAAGTTAGTCCACTTAAAGAAAGCAACAAACTGTGCAGCAAAGAATACAAGAACAATGTACATGCCCATTGAAGACATAGACGTTGCCATCGCGTTGATCACATCACGATCGTTCTTCATTGAACCGGTAACTTTACCGTAAACAAAACCAGGAATAGCGAAGAATACAAAGATAAACGCAACAATACTCTTCAAGAATGGAGAACCCGAAACCGTACCAGACGCTGAACGTAGAACACCGTCAGCTGGAACGATAGTCCACGCTAGAAGTGCAGAAACAGCCAATACAGCAATACCTGCTAGTTTTAGACCTTTCTTCTCAACATCCGTCAGTCTGCCCATCGAATCATTTGATAAATCTTCAGAAGCTTCTTCGTCGTTGTATTTACCCAACTTAGGTTCAACAATCTTCTCAGTTACAAATGCACCTGTAATCGCGATGAAGAAAGTAGAAACAAACATGAAGTACCAGTTTGACTCAGGACCAACCGTGTAAGACGGGTCAATCATCTGTGCCGCTGTTTCTGTAATACCAGAAAGCAGTGGGTCAACCGTACCGATAAGTAGGTTTGCAGAGTAACCACCTGACACACCAGCGAATGCCGCAGCAAGACCAGCAAGAGGGTGACGACCTAAAGAATGGAAAAGCATTGCTGCTAGTGGAATAAGTACCACATAGCCAAGCTCTGATGCTGTGTTAGAGATAATACCTGCAAACACAACAGTTACTGTAACCATACGCTTAGAAGCACCCATTACCATGCCACGCATTGCAGCAGATAGTAGACCTGAGTGTTCAGCAATCGCTACACCAAGCATAGCAACAAGTACAGTACCTAGTGGAGCAAAACCAACAAAGTTCTTAACTAAGTTAGTCACAATAAGTTGTAGACCTTCTGCGTTAAGCAGACTTACAACGTGGATCATGCCGTCAGCAGCACGACCTTTAGCACCTTCTGGTCGAGGGTCCATAACAGACACTTCGAAGTAACCAGCAATACCTGAAGTAACGAGGATTGCTAAGCAGAAGATTGCGAAAAGAGTGATTGGGTGGGGTAATAGGTTCCCCAAATATTCAACGCCATCTAAAAAGCGAGTAAAAATAGGTTTTTTAGGCGAATTGTTTTTTATTGAAGCTGATGAACTCATCAGTTCCCTCCTTGTAGTGATTCCTGTGCAATTGTGACAAAGATGTTTAAATTGCCCGCGCAGATTACTCGACAAAAGGGTCAATTAGAAATCGTAAATGTTACAAAGTGTGTAATAAACCATTCTTTTTAACTTAATAAAAACAAAAAATTAGCAAATAACTCCGATTAAAGTATAAAAGTTAGGTTTATAATTGGTATGGATGCATTCGTTCGGTTTATGCTTGCGCTTGTAAGCTATTGATAAAGTGACAAATAAGAAACAACGTACGCTAAGTGAGCACATACTCTCCTGCAAAGTTCCTCTCGAAGGAAAAGAAAAACAGACAAATGAATGAAGTTTGACTTTCCCCTCGTTTTTACACTCATGTCACATCAAATTGACTGACTATTTTTGAACCGCTTTGAATCTCGGGTTGGATTTACAGATGACATAGAGACGACCTCTACGCTTTACTATTTGGCAATCTGGGTGACGGCTTTTCGCACTTTTCAGTGATTTCACAACTTTCATTCTATTTAGCTCCCTTACCTAATTGACCAAAACGACGAGTGAAGTTCGCAACGCGTCCCTCTTTATGTAGCACTCGCTGTTTACCCGTATAGAAAGGATGCGACTTTGACGACACCTCAATCGTGAAGTAAGGATAAGTATTTCCGTCTTCCCATTCGATAGTGCGATCTGTTTTCAATGTTGATCCGATTAAGAAGTACTCATCGACACTGGTGTCATGAAAAACCACGGGGCGGTAATCAGGGTGGATATTCGGTTTCATTGTATTTCCCTTAAATAACTAACTTGATATGTTATAACATATCAAATGATAATTATTATCAAAAGAAAAACAAGTGATTTTATGATATTTTTCCGTCTTAACTGAAACCAGAGAACACCTTGCTATGTACACCATTGAACCTGTTGGCTTTATTGAGTCTCCTTATAAAGAGAAGTTCGCTGTGCCAAGACAGCCTAGGTTAGTACCCACTTCTACCTCAAGAGTCAGGCTAGTTGAAGCAGCGAACTGCCTTGAGTCTGTTCGTGATATTGAACAATTTAGTCATGTGTGGTTGTTGTTTTTGTTCGATAAGAACCTTGAAGCAGGATGGAAACCAACCGTGAGGCCACCTCGCCTTGGCGGGAACGAACGTATTGGTGTATTCGCGTCTCGTGCCACATTCAGACCGAATGGAGTGGGTATGTCCGCGGTTGAGCTCAAAGGTGTATCTCAAGAAAAGGGACAAACTTGGTTGGACTTGGGCAGTGTTGATCTCGTTGACGGCACACCGATCATCGACATCAAACCTTATATCCCCTACTCGGATTCAATTCCCGATGCACTAGGAGGGTTTGCCGCCGATGAACCTGAAGTGCTAGATGTGAACTTCTCGCAGCAAGCCCAAAGTAAGCTCGCAAACCACCCACAAGCACGCCATATCATTCAGGTGATCAAAGAAGTATTAGGCCAAGATCCTCGCCCTGCCTATAAGAAAGGTAAGCCTGACAATAAGGAATATGCGGTAAATTTGTTCGATCTTAACGTGAAATTCGTGGTTGAAACGCTTTTCATCAATGTAACTGACATTGAACGCTTTTGAGATCCCAAATAGGCTGATATTATATGCGGCTATATCAGATTTGCTGTGGTTACGAACGACAGCAAGTTTTCTTTTATCAATGATGAAACGGATACCATAGAATGCGTACCAGTAACTACCTTCTTTCTACTCTGAAAGAGACTCCAAACGACGCAGAAGTTATCAGCCACCAGCTGATGCTACGTGCAGGTATGATCCGTAAGCTAGCTTCAGGTTTATATACTTGGCTACCTACTGGTCTACGTGTACTGCGTAAAGTCGAAAATATCGTTCGCCAAGAGATCGATAATGCAGGTGCCGTTGAAATCTTGATGCCCGTAGTTCAACCGTTTGAGCTTTGGGAAGAGACTGGCCGTTCTGAAAAGATGGGTCCTGAGCTACTTCGTTTCACAGACCGTCATTCTCGTCCATTTGTTCTTAGCCCAACAGCAGAAGAAGTGGTAACGAGCCTAGTACGTAACGAGATCAGCTCTTACAAACAGCTACCTCTAAACCTGTACCAAATCCAGACTAAATTCCGTGATGAACGCCGCCCTCGTTTTGGCGTAATGCGTGCTCGTGAATTCTCTATGATGGATGCGTACAGCTTTGATATCGATAAAGAAGGCTTAGAAAAGTCTTACCAAGCGATGCACGATGCTTACTGTAAAGCATTTGACCGCATGGGCCTTGAGTACCGTCCAGTATTAGCAGACTCTGGCGCAATCGGTGGCAGCGGCTCTCAAGAATTCCACGTTCTTGCTGAAAGCGGCGAAGACCTAATCGCATTCTCTTCAGAATCTGATTACGCAGCGAACATCGAGAAAGCAGAAGCACTAGCTCCAACGACTGAAGCGGCAGCGCCAACTCAAGAGATGGAACTGGTTGATACGCCAAACGCAAAAACAATCGCAGAACTTGTAGAGCAACACGGTTTAGCAATCGAGAAGACAGTTAAGACTCTATTCGTTAAAGCTTCTGATGAAGTAAATGCAGACATCATCGCGCTAATCATCCGTGGTGACCACGAGCTTAACGAAGTGAAAGCAGAGAACCTTCCACAGGTTGCTACTCCACTAGAGATGGCTTCTGAAGAAGAAATCCGTGCACTTGTTGGTGCAGGTCCTGGTTCACTTGGCCCTGTTGGTCTAGAGCTACCATTCATCGTTGACCGCTCTGTTGCTGTAATGAGCGACTTCGGTGCTGGTGCAAACGTAGACGGTAAGCACTACTTCGGTATTAACTGGGGTCGTGACGTTGAGCTTGCTCAAGTTGAAGACCTACGTAACGTAGTTGAAGGCGACCTTAGCCCATGTGGTCAAGGTACCATCCAACTTAAGCGCGGTATAGAAGTTGGTCACATCTTCCAACTAGGTAATACTTACTCTAAAGCAATGAACTGTAACGTGCTTGGTCCTGATGGTAAGAGCGTAATCCTAGAAATGGGTTGTTACGGTATCGGTGTTTCACGTGTTGTTGCATCTGCTATCGAGCAAAACCACGATAAATTCGGTATCACTTGGCCAGACGCACTAGCACCATTCCAAGTTGCTATCGTACCAATGAACATGCACAAATCTGAGCGCGTTAAAGAAGCCGCTGAGAAGCTATACGCTGAATTAACGGCTATGGGAATCGAAGTACTATTTGATGACCGTAAAGAGCGCCCAGGTGTTATGTTTAAAGATATCGAGCTAGTGGGTATCCCTCACACTATCGTCATCGGTGATCGCAGCATGGACGAAGGTAACTTCGAATACAAAAACCGTCGTACTGGTGATAAAGAAGCAATCGCTATGGACACGGTTATCGAGCACCTTACAGCTCAACTAGCTTAGTAATCCGATTACTCGCTAGATATACATTGAAAGGCTGCCATTAGGTGGCCTTTTTTGTGCCTGTCGTTTCTCTTCAAACTCCCTTCTATTTATCACCAGAGTAAATAACGTAAGTTAATCCCCTGTTCATCTTTAAATCCGTATATTGGTTCATCAACTCTTTAGACACGATTACATTGGAGGTATCGATGGATATCAAAAGCTTACTTAACCAAGCACTTAAGTCAGATCTCGTAAAACAAGGTACTCAGAAGCTTTCCCAAGGCTCTTCAAGTTTAAGTGGCCTAACTCAAGGCGGCAGTGGTAAGAATATCAACAAAAGCACGCTCGGAGCCTTCGGCGCTGGCGCAGTGGGCGGCGGACTCTTAGGTGCGTTAATGGGCTCTAAGAAAACCAATAAAATGGGTAAGAAAGCCGCTGGTATTGGTGGCGCTGCGGCACTTGGCGCACTCGCTTACAAGGTCTATAACGACTATCAGTCTAAACAAGGCCAAGCACCGAATTCCGAACAAGCTCAATTTGATGAGACCGATTCAAACCATAGCGTACTGATTCTAAGATCAATGATTGCTGCGTCCAAAGCTGACGGGCATGTTGATGAAGAAGAGATGGCTAAGATTGAACAAGCCGTCGAGAACATGGGCGCCGATTATCAGCTGACTAAATTGGTGTCTGAAGAATTGCACAAGCCACTCGATCCAAGCGAAATTGCTCAATTAGCAACGTCACCTCAACAAGCGAGTGAGATCTACTTAGCCTCTTTGATTGTAGCGGATGAGCAGAACTTTATGGAGAAGGCTTACCTCAAAGAGTTAGCAAAGCAGCTCAACTTAGCTGATGAGGTCACTTATCAGCTTGAACAGCAGATCTCTAGTTAAGCGGTAATTATCAGGCGAATCAGTAAATATCACGCTAAGTAACAAGTTAGCAAAGTGATACATTGAGCATCAACAGAATGAGATATTGAGCAAGAACAAACTAACTCGGAACTTAGTCAGATCCACTTTGTTTTTGCTTATCTCTATGTGTATATTGAGATCAGTTATCATTTGGTTAGGTATAAAAATGAAAGTATACGATTGTTGTGATTTGGTGCGTGAACTGTATTCTCAAATTGGCAGTGGCGACCAAGGCTATATCCCTAAAGCGATCACCTGCGCGGTAAAAACATTGAACGACCTTGCTGCAGATGAATCTCTTCCTAAAGAAGCAAGAGATCGTGCTGCATTTGCCGCAGCGAATCTACTGATCTCAGATTTCGAGGACTAATATGAACCTCGCTAACTTTGAAAAGATGGATCCTGTGATGTTGATGAGCATCGTCAACATGAAACTGCGTGACGATTTCGGCGGTGACTTGGATCGAGTAGTCAACTTCTATGAAATCGACAAAGCGGCATTGACTGCAAAACTTGCGTCTGCCGGTTTTGAGTTTCTTCCTGAAGCAAAACAGTTTCGATAATCATTTAGAACAAACTTAAATTTTAAAGACCAACCTCTGTGTTGGTCTTTTTGTTTCTAGGGCAGGCTAAACACGAATAAACTTATTATAAATTATCTGTTTGTACCTATACTTTTATATCCTAGAGTCAGCCAACACTCCTTGAATCAAAGCGTGTTGTTGTATAGGCTACTCCAAACAGCATATAAAACTCATCACCAAATTCGATGATATCGAAGGACTAACAATGAAAAGACTCGGACTTTTAGCCGTTATCGCAGCCGTATTTACCGCAGGTTGTGCTTCAAATACTCAACAAGACAACTTCCGTGAAGCCTCTTTTGAGCTGTGTAATACTGAAGTCGATATCTACTCTGTAAGCCATGATGAAAGAGTACGTATCGTCTGCTCTGACGGCTCTAAATTTGCCTTAAACAGTGAAGATACGCTAGAAATTATGCGCGATATCAACATCGACTATTGTGATGGCGAAGGCTTAGGTAAATTCAACGAAAGCCGTCACTACTACTCTTTCAAGTGTAAGTCAGGCACCCTACTTAGCATTAAAAAGTAGAAGCTACACAAGAAAGCGATAAAGCAATAAAGGGTTGATGTGAAAGCATTAACCCTTTTTAGTACCTGCCTTTCTGTATTCTCAGATAACCTAAATCTCATACCTACAGATACAAAAAAGGCCCCAATACAGGAGCCCTTCAAATCGTATGTTTCAATCAAATAGATTTAGTTCAAGGAAAAGGCACGGAGTTTTCAGCACCTTTCCCTAAAACAAAAAGGGACTCAATGAGCCCCTTTAAAAGTACTTTTCAAAGTAGTCGTTTGAAATTCTAGGAGAGCACGCGGAGCTTACGGATGTAAGTGAGCATGCTCGACAACGAAGTTCAAATTACTACGCAGAAAAATTATGCGTAAACAGGTAGACGCTTACAGATATTTAGTACTTTCGCTTTAGTTGCTTCGATAACAGACTCATCACCCATGTTATCTAGGATGTCACACATCCAACCTGCTAGCTCTTTCGCGTCTGCTTCTGAGAAACCGCGACGAGTGATAGAAGGAGAACCGATACGGATACCAGAAGTAACGAACGGGCTACGTGGATCGTTTGGTACTGAGTTCTTGTTAACTGTGATGTTAGCTGAACCCAGTGCTGCATCTGCTTCTTTACCTGTGATGTCTTTGTCGATTAGATCAACTAGGAACAGGTGGTTCTCTGTAGAACCTGAAACGATGTTGTAACCGCGAGCTAGGAATTCAGCAACCATTGCTTTTGCGTTAGCCACTACGCGAGCTTGGTATTCTTTAAACTCTGGTTCTAGAGCTTCTTTGAACGCTACTGCTTTACCAGCGATAACGTGCATTAGAGGGCCACCTTGGCCACCTGGGAATACTGCTGAGTTTAGTTTCTTGTAAAGATCTTCGCCTTCGTTAGAAAGGATAAGACCACCACGAGGACCAGCAAGCGTTTTGTGCGTTGTTGTTGTAACAACGTGAGCGTGTGGAACTGGGTTAGGGTAAACACCTGCAGCGATAAGGCCAGCAACGTGCGCCATATCTACGAAGAAGTAAGCACCTACTTTGTCAGCGATTTCACGCATGCGCGCCCAATCACAAACTTGAGAGTAAGCTGAGAAACCACCGATGATCATCTTAGGTTTGTGCTCGATAGCTAGCGCTTCCATCTCTTCGTAATCGATTTGACCTGCTTCATCGATACCGTAAGGGATGATGTTGTAAAGCTTACCAGAGAAGTTTACTGGAGAACCGTGAGTTAGGTGACCACCGTGCGCTAGGCTCATACCTAGAACAGTATCGCCAGCATTCAGTAGTGCCATGTATACAGCGTTGTTTGCTTGAGAACCTGAGTGAGGTTGTACGTTCGCGTATTGAGCGCCAAACAGTTCACATGCACGTTCGATTGCTAGAGTTTCAACTTTATCTACGAACTCACAACCACCGTAGTAACGCTTACCAGGGTAGCCTTCAGCGTATTTGTTTGTAAGTTGAGAACCTTGAGCTTCCATTACACGTGGGCTTGTGTAGTTTTCTGAAGCGATAAGTTCGATGTGCTCTTCCTGACGAAGAGTTTCTTCTTGGATAGCTGCGAATAGGTCCGCATCGTAATCAGCAATGTTCATGTCACGCTTAAGCATCTGTATCTCCTGACTCAGATTGTACTGAAAGTTTCAAAAAAACCACACAACGACCGAAAGCAAACGTTTCCGTCACCGTTTTGATGTGACGCATTCTACATAATTTGATCTAGGTCATAAAGAGCTAATTGCAATTTTATCATGCAGTTTTTTCATAATCACAAATAAGATTCATCATGGTTATTGAGCTTATCCAACCAAAGATGACGCTTACTGTCAATTTTACGCTTTACACCCTGTAAAACGCAGATTACATAGGTTTACCTTAATTTTGCACCTCAAGCTACCGAAAGCTAAGGTTTTTCTCTACTATGCACGCCTTTATTGGTTAGGTAATTATAAAAACGATGGAAAAACACTCACGTAAAGAAGATTGGGTAGCCATTCTTACTGGCACGTTTTTAGTGGCGTTAGGCGTCTTCTTTTTACAGTCAGCAAATCTGCTTACCGGTGGTACTACTGGCTTGGCTCTGCTTTTGAGTCAATTCTTACCTGTAACCTTTGGTATTTTGTACTTTGTTGCCAACTGTCCATTCTATTTATTAGCTTGGAAACGATTTGGTCGTCACTTCGCAATAAGCAGTGCCATCTCTGGATTTTTAGTGTCTGTATTTGCCGACCATTTATACTTGGTGATTTCGTTAGACGTTCATAATGAAATTTACTGTGCAGTCGCTGGCGGCTTATTAATGGGCTTAGGCATGTTGATCTTGTTCCGTCATCGCTCGAGCTTGGGTGGCTTCAACGTATTGTGTCTGTTCATTCAAGATCGCTACGGTATCTCAGTAGGCAAAACCCAAATGGCCATTGATGCCTGTATTCTGTTTGCATCCTTCTTCTTTGTATCACCTTGGGTGATTGCCGTATCTGTATTAGGCACCGCAGTATTGAACATCGTATTGGCAATGAACCACAAACCAACTCGCTACTCGGTGAATTACGCGTCTTAATACCAATTCCCCTATGAATTACTAGCTGTTTTTAATAACAAAAACAGCTAGAATTTAGGTTTTATAAACCGTCGCCTTTTCTATGCAAGATTACCTCTCTAGCGCCAAAGACCAACAAGCCTCTATTTATATTGAAGGTTTGGAATTCAACCCCAACACACGAGTCTTTAGCTGCGACGAGCAGGTCATTGATTTAGAACCTCGTTCTATCGAGCTCTTAGAGTTATTTCTTACCAGCGTTGGTCAGCCGCTCTCTGCCGAGTACATTATTGAATCTATATGGCAAAGTAGCTTCATTTCCAAAAATGTTCTGACAAACCGAATCAGTACCTTACGTTCAATACTTCAAAAACATTTGCCTAATAGCGATGCGACCAAAATACTGGTGACTTACCCGCGCAAGGGCTACTTCCTTAACCCTAGCTCGGTTAGCTTTTCCACGGTTCCCCCTGAAACCGCAGCGGATGATGCCACAATAGAACCTCCAACCAGACAAAAAGGATTTGCCTCCAATCCAGTTAACCCCTGGCTTGTTGTAGTGTCTTTGGCTTTGCTGATCAGCACTGCGGTAATGGGTTATATGCTTTGGCAATCTTCGACTCGAGCCTCCGAAGTTGAACGCGACCAACGATTGATTCCTAAGGTCGAACTCCTCCTGAATCGATTGGATGCCATTGGTGATAATTCCAGAAAATACCGAAAAGTCGTAAAAGCATTATTACTTCAACAGCAGATTGAATACGCCTACACCGATCTTGCTAACCAAGATGCGCCAAGCTACTTCCTTGACCCTATTGATAGCTCTCCCTTCTTTCCGGGCGCAAAGAACATGCGTACCAGTGATTACCTGCTTAACATTCAGCTCAAAGATCAAGAAGTGGACAAACGCCTTATCGCAAAGATAAGCCTGATTTACCCAAACTCAGGGAAGCTCGCATTTGGTGGTGTTTACTCTATTGATGTCAATAATATCAGCAGCAGCCTTATGGAGATCAACCGAGAGCTAGCTAACTACTTTGCACTGCCAGCACCATTACCACCAGAATGGTCAGTCGACAATGCCGAAGTCAGCGAATTGCTAAGTGGAAAAGCCATAGCGCTGGATGGCATCAAGCTCAATACCATGACGTCGACTCTGATTGCGCGTCAACTTGCGCTATTTGAAACAGATCAGAAGAAGCTCGTCGCGTTCACTAACCTTGTTCAAACTCGTTTTAACCGACTACCAGACGAACTGAAGCTGTGGCTTGGTATCATTCATTTCAAACTAAGAGACCTGCAAACCGCAAAAGAGCTTCTGACCAATACCTCAGGCAACTCTACGATCGAAAATGCGTTGGTTTATATGATGGTTTCTCACATTGCTTATAAGCAAGACAACATGGAGAAGTTCCGCCTGAACTACATGGAGTCTCTGGTTGCGTTATTAAGAGTGGTTCCATCCGAAGATCTATTCGCTCGACTATCCAAACCTGAATCAAAATCGACCTGCCTACAACCTTGGAAGAGCTTAAAGCTAAGCGTTAAAGAGCCTCTGATCATAAAGCAGTGGGAAAACTTAATGCTTAACTACTGCACCGCAGTCGGGCAACAATTCTCAAAGGAAAACAAAAAAACCTTTCAGATAAATAACTTAAATATAAATTAAGATCTTATGTGACTTCGTTTTTTGCCCTATTCACTCCTCAAACAATAGCATTCCTAAAAACATCGGGCCCACCAAGGGCTTCCAACTTTAGGAATGTTCAACATGAAAAAAACAATGACGCTGCTAGCAACCTCTCTCTTTGCTCTCTATGGTTGTGGCGGCGGAGGCGGCTCTTCTTCTGGTTCAACAGATGGTAACAAAGGTCCAAACAATCAGGTTGATTACCCTATTGAGAGCTCTGCATTTGCCCCTAAATCAGAAACAACATTAGGCTACTCATTTACCAAAGATGGTCAGACTGAAGGCGTGATGATAATGAGCTTCACACCTGTAAGCGGTGAACTCATCATTGCTGGTTTAAAAGAAGAGACAGGTAATGAAGCGGTAGTTCAAGTTATCAACGACCTAATCAATTACGGCATCACCGAATTTTATGTTTCTGAAGACATCATGACGAATGCTGAAGGTACACAAGAAGACGGCAGCATTTATTTTGCAGGCCCCGACCGTGGGTTACACGAAATCACCAACGCTTACTTCATTGGTAGCCAATACATCACAAGAATGATGTACAGCAGCCCAATGTTCCGTTTGAAAGGAACAGACGTAAAAGAGAGCAACCCGATCATTGATATCAGTGAGGAAACCGTTTCGTTACAAGTCACGTTAGATGGCGAAGCAGTCGCTAACATGCTGAATGACTTTGAAGATCACTCGTGGGTAGCAAGCCTTCCAACTGACGCCTCGTGCCGAGTCACATGGCAACAACAGATTGAAGAAACAGGTGTACGTAAGAGTTTCAAGATCTCTGATAAATTAATCGAAGCTGCGAACCTAACAGAGAAAAACACCTACAACATCAACTGTGAAGGCATGGATTCCGCAGAATTTGGCACATCATCAGAGCGCTGGTTCAACCCAAGTATCGGCTTAATTGAACATATTGAATTGATGTCTGTAGAGCAATCTACTATTGAAGAATCAGCAGCGATACTGACCTCAATTAGCTAGCCTTGACTTAGATTCACTAAACCTAAACTTGACCGCGAAACCGCAAACAATAAAAAAGGCTTTGGGGAGCACTCCAAAGCCTTTTAACAGCCGAATCCTTTAAGGGGAATAAGAATCAAGCCGATTGAAATAAAAACAAGGCTAACCTTCGATCAAGAGAATGCGAGTCTCGTAAGGTCGCAAAACTTGATGATGAGACGCCACTAAACTCTCGCTCACTTGATAATTAGACAACAAGCTCTTAGCCTTCGCCATCTCAAAACGTTCAGGTAAAACGCATTCAGCCTCTTTACCATAGTAGTTGTTAATGCACAGCAGAGTTTGTTCTTCACTCTCACGAACATACGCAAAAATGGATGGATGCTCAGGCAGTAGGTCTTGATAGCTACCATGAGTAATCACCGGCACTTCTTTACGCAATTCAATCAAACTCTTATAGAAATAGAAGACCGAGTCTTTATCTTCAAGCGCTTGCTCAGCATTGATCTCAGTGTAGTTATTCGAAACATCTAACCATGGCTGTGATAGCGAAAAGCCAGCGTAAGGCTCACTGTTCCATTGCATTGGTGTACGAGAGTTATCACGAGATTTCTGCGCTAAAATCGCCATCATATCTTCATGAGTAACACTGTCACGGTTAACCATGATATCGTACATATTGGTACTCTCTACATCACGATACTGGCTGATCTCGGTGTAACCCGGGTTAGTCATGCCAATCTCTTCACCTTGATAGATATAAGGTGTGCCTTGCATCATATGCACAGAAGCAGCCAACATTTTAGCCGATTCAACACGATATTGTTGATCGTTACCTAAGCGGCTCACGACTCTTGGTTGGTCGTGGTTACACCAGAATAGTGCGCCCCAACCTTTTCCGTTCAAGCCAGTTTGCCAGTGGTTAAAGATCGACTTGAGCTGTAAGAAATCGAAGGGAGCGTTGGTCCATTTCTCACCATTGGAGTAATCGACCTTAAGGTGGTGGAAGTTAAACACCATCGATAGCTCGCTGTTATCAACGTTTGAATACTGCTGACAATGCTCCAACGTGGTTGAAGACATCTCACCTACGGTCACGCTACCATATTTCTGGAATACCGCTTCGCTGATCTCTTTTAGATATTCGTGCACACGTGGGCCATCGGTATAGAAACGACGACCATCACCAATATCATCATTAGAGAAATCTTGCTGCTTTGAAATCAGATTAATGACATCAAGGCGGAAACCATCGACGCCCTTCTCTGCCCAGAAGCTGATAACGTCTTTTACTTCTTCGCGTACAACCGGGGTCTCCCAGTTGAGGTCGGCCTGTTCTTTCGCAAATAGATGTAAGAAATACTGACCAGTGGCTTCATCCATTTCCCATGCATTACCACCGAACTTAGACTGCCAGTTGGTTGGTGCTTGACCGTTTACTGGGTCTTTCCAGATGTAATAATCACGGTATGGGCTGTTTTTGTCACCCAGTGCAGACTGAAACCATGCATGCTCTGTTGAAGTATGGTTGACCACAATATCCATCACGATGCGAATGCCACGTTGGTGCGCTTCAGACAATAATAAGTCGAAGTCTTCCATAGTGCCGAATTGAGGGTTAATCGCGTAGTAGTCTGAGATATCGTAACCATTGTCGATCATGGGTGACGCGTAAACTGGGGTTAGCCAAATCGCATCTACACTCAAATGTTTGAGGTAATCCAGTTTCGAAATGATCCCTTTGATATCGCCAGTACCCTTACTGCCACTGTCGCAGAAGCTCTTTGGGTAGATTTGATAGATGGTCGCGGTTTTCCACCAGCTTTCATCATGTTCAGTCATCGCCATCTCTAACACTCACTTACCAGAAAATATAAAATAAAAATCACCATGCAAATCATGGTCGAATAGCCGTTATAACTGAGAGAAAAAGCTATAACTAAGAGAAAAGCGATGACTCAATTGAATCATCGCTTGTTAAATGCATTACGCGTTGGCGGTTTCTAGCTCGCCTTTCATCTGTGCTCGTTTATAGAAGAACAATGTCAGCGTTATCGGCAGTACAACCGCCACCAGCATCGCGACTAAGTAAATCGACCAATATTGAGGTTGAATCGATAAGATGCCCGGCAAGCCACCAACACCGATACCATTCGCCATCACACCTGCACTACCACAGATTGCAGCCGCTGCGGCACTGCCGATCATTGCGCTCAGCATTGGGAATTTGTATTTAAGGTTGATGCCGTACATCGCTGGTTCCGTCACACCTAAGTACGCAGAGATTGCCGCAGGTACCGAGATGTCTCGTTCGCCTTCGCGCTTACTCAAAATGATGATGCCGACAACCGCTGAAGCTTGTGCAATGTTTGATAGCGCAATCAAAGGCCAGATTGGTGTGCCACCTAAGTCTTGCATCAGTTGTAAGTCCACAGCGTTGGTTGTGTGGTGAATACCCGTAATAACCAAAGGTGCGTATAGGAAGCCAAAGACCACTGAACCAAGAACCGCGAAGTCACCTGTCATTGCCACTTTGGCAGTGAATGCCACACCATCACCCAACATACGACCGAATGGGCCAATAAAGGCGTGAGCCAGAATCACAGACAAGATGATCGAGACAAATGGCACGACAACTAGGTACAGATAAGAGGGTACAATGCGCTTAAGGTTGGTCTCAATGAAAGCCAGAGCCACGCCCGCTAACATCGCAGGGATCACCTGAGCTTGATAACCGACTTTCTCAATCACGAACAAACCAAAGTCCCACACCTCAGGTACCGATTTACCTATCATGTAAGCGTTCATCAATTGTGGGGAAACCAAGGTCACACCGAGCGTGATACCCAAAATAGGGGTTCCGCCGAGTTTCTTAACCGTTGCCCAACACACACCAACCGGTAGGAAGAAGAAGATCGCTTCGCCAATCAACCACAAGAAAGAATGAACGGTAGCCCAGAATTGGCTTATCTCAACCAAGGTTTTGCCGTCGAACATGCGAATGTCGCCAATCACATTACGGAAACCAAGAATCAAACCACCCGTAATAATGGCAGGTAGCAGTGGTACGAAAATTTCGGCTAAATGGGAGATACCACGCTCAAGGAAGTTCATGTTCTGGCGAGCCGCTAGTTTCGCCTCATCTTTTGATGATGCATCTTTACCGGTTTGCTCAATAAGAAGGGCGTACACCTCATCAACCTCGGTGCCAATAACCACTTGAAATTGACCTGCGTTAGTAAAGCAGCCTTTTACCAGCTTAAGCTTCTCCAATTCTGCTTTGTTCGCTTGTTCCGTATCATTCAATACAAAACGCAGTCGAGTCAGACAATGGCTGACACTCGCAATATTCTCTTTGCCACCGACTAACTCGATAAGACGCGCAACGTCTTGCTTCGCTATCTTACTCATACTACCCCACCCTGGTTTCATTCAATTACTCATCTAAACCATGCAGCGATAACCACTCGGATTTAGACTTATGGGAACATTCCCAATCACGATTATTATAATGCCCACATGAATGATAAATTAAAATGGGAACAGTCCCATTAATTGAAAGAGATCACACTCTAATTTTAATCTAAGCGGTTCAATTTCGCTTGATTGAGTGGATTATAGAATAGGTGATTGAGTGTGATGAGAGATCTCTGCATTACCTAAAAGCTGAGAGATCAATAAATTAGCGGCCAACTTACCCGCAGATTGATACCCAGGATCAATACTAAATACTCGCGGGAACAAGAAAGAGAGAAGATCATTGCCACCAACACCGGTCACCACCACATCTTCACGTTGTAGTTCTTGCAGACGTTTGATTACACCAAGAGCCAATGTGTCACTGGCACACACAATCGCTTGAGTTGTAGGAGTCAGTACCTCATCCACCAGCTGATAAGCACTTTCATGATGAAGTTGACCAGTACGATAGTTGGCAATCACTCCAGCGCTTTCACACCAATCTAGATAGGCCTTAAGACGCAGTTCACCGGTTGATTTGTCGCTAGGATCAACGCCAATGAAACCAACCTCAGAGATTTCCTGCTCTGCTAGATGCGTTAACGCACTATTGATCACCTGTTGGTTATCATAGTTAATCGACGTCACGTTCTCGGTATCCAGAGCAATCACCACCGCTTTGTGTTCCCAAGCTTCGATTGCAGGAATATCACAGTCAGTAAAGCCAAACACAATGATGCCATCTACATTGCGGCGCTTGAGAACCTGAAGGTGCTCATTGGCTTTTTCTCTATCTAGCTGGCTTTCCATGATCACCACATCATAATCCGCTCGATACAACTCGGCCAGCATCGTACTTACCGCTTTGTTTTCAGAAGGAGAGTCCAGACGAGAGATGATGACACCGATGACTTTTTGACTGCCACCACGCATCGACTGCGCAGACTTCGAAGGCGTGTACCCAGATTCTTGAATTACTCTTTCCACCCTTTCACGGGTTTCAGGTTTTACTTTGGGATCATTGGTCAGAACGCGAGATACGGTAGACTTACCAACACCGGACAGCTTAGCAATATCGAGAATAGTGAGTTTTTTGCTCATAAAAAGTCTGACGTTAAAGGGAAGAGAAAGAAAAAGTGAGGGCGAACTCCCTCACTTAACTGTTTGTAAATCCTAGTAGATAACTATGACCTACTTTCGGCAGTTTTTATAGACGACACGACCAAATTCTAGACGTGCGTTGTCACCTTTAGTGCGTAAAGTGACGCTATTGATCAGTTCAGAGGTTCCATCATCTAAGATGTACTTCGTTCCTGAACCTGCCGCTATTTGAGTTAGGCGATATTCATTCTCTGGCAAACGTAATACCGCTTTTTCATTACCAAGGTAAGCGACCTTAAATGAAGCGTCAGACTCACATTGATAAGTCACGAATTGATCGTCCGAGACTGCACCATCAAGCGCCGCGGATTTAGAACACCCGACTAACGCTACCGTACATAGAGATGCTGCCAACAATGCTTTCATACTGCGTTCCTCATCTTTATATAGTTAACGGCGCTGATATCTTATTGATAGGTTAGCACCCCAGTTGACTGGTTAGAACCCACGTAATAAGTAAGCCTGTTAACGGTAGGAAAATGTATCAGCCTTTCAGGAAAGCTGGTACATCTTTAATGCTATCTAGCACGACACTGGCAAGTGCCTCACCCTTTTCAGTCACGGGTTTACCGGTTCTCACCAATACTCTGGTACCAACACCAGCGGCTTCTGCGGCCATCATGTCTTCAGCTTTATCGCCAATCATGACAGAGTTAGCCATATCAATTTTGAGAAAGTCACGCGCAGAAATGAACATACCAGGTTTAGGCTTACGACATTCACAATCTTGCTTGTAGTCGCCAATGCCGTGTTCAGGGTGATGAGGACAGTAATAGATACCATCTAACTCAACGCCATTATCGACAAAGTTCCAATCCATCCACTGCGTCAAAGAAAGAAAACGATCTTCGCTAAACTTGCCACGAGCAATACCAGATTGGTTGGTCACAAGTACCAATAAATAGCCCATATCTTTAAACGCTTTTGCCGCTTCAAACACACCATCGATGTATTCAAAGTCATGCTCATCATGTACGTAGCCATGATCAACGTTAATCACACCATCACGATCTATAAAAACAGCAGGTTTAGACAAAATTTAGTTCTCTATCAACTCTCTATTAATCATTAATTATTACACGCTTTATTTGCTTCATCACTATCTATTTAGTTTTGCGTTCGTTAACGATTTGTTTCTACCTTAGCAACACAATCGACGTTTAGCCGTCTAGACGTAAAAATATCTATTGACTTAGATCATAGAACACCATAGCATCGTCTGTAAATCGAGCGAGCTATCGACATATTATTCTGTTCCACCTGCACGGGTTTCTCTATGATTAAAGTGAATCAAGTCAATAAGGTTTTTTATCAAGGCACTAAAGAAATCAATGCCTTAATTGATATCAACCTCCACATACCTCAAGGTCAAATCTTTGGAGTCATCGGCTCTTCAGGTGCAGGCAAAAGTACCCTTATCCGTTGTGTAAACATGTTGGAAGCTCCAACATCAGGTGAAGTGATTGTTGACGGTATCGACCTGACAAAACTCAGCAAATCAGAACTTAGCGAAGCACGCCGTAACATCGGCATGATATTCCAACACTTCAATCTGCTGTCTTCTCGTACTGTATTTAACAATGTAGCACTGCCTTTAGAGCTTGCTGGTAAAGATAAAGCTGCGATTGAAGCGAAAGTGAGTGAACTACTTGAGCTTGTCGGCCTATCGGATAAGCGTGATACCTACCCTGCGAACTTAAGTGGTGGTCAAAAGCAGCGTGTCGCGATTGCTCGTGCGCTAGCTTCAGACCCGAAAGTACTACTGTGTGATGAAGCGACCAGTGCTCTGGATCCAGCAACGACTCAATCTATTCTTGAGCTGCTACGTGAAATCAACCGCAAGCTACACATCACGATCCTACTTATTACGCACGAGATGGACGTAGTTAAGAGCATTTGTCACGAAGTCGCAATCATTGGCGGTGGCGAGCTAGTAGAGAAAGGTACAGTTGGCGACATATTCGCACACCCTAAGACAGAGCTAGCACATCAGTTTATTCGCTCAACGCTAGACCTATCTATCCCTGAAGATTATCAAGCGCGTTTTCAAGAAACTCGTGTTAACAGTAGCTACCCATTAGTACGTCTTGAGTTTACTGGTGCAACGGTTGATGCTCCGCTGATGACGCAAATTGCTCGTAAATTCAATATCGATGTCAGCATCTTAAGCTCTGACCTCGATTACGCCGGCGGCGTGAAGTTCGGCATGATGGTCGCTGAGCTGTTCGGTAACGAAGCCGATGATAATGCTGCTATCCAATTCCTACGCGACAACAATGTAAAAGTAGAGGTGCTTGGTTATGTCCTTTAGTTTCAACGAGATTGCTGACTGGATCAGCCTTAACGGCAACCTTCTATTGGAAGCAACAGGCGAGACACTTTACATGGTTGCTGTTGCTGGCATCGTTGGTTTCGCTGTCGGTATTCCATTAGGCGTTATTCTACACACGACTAAAAAAGGTGGCCTGTTAGAGAACACCAAGCTAAACAAAATTCTTGGTGCGGTTGTGAACGTGGGCCGTTCTGTGCCTTTCTTAGTATTGATGGTAGCGATCATCCCTCTCACTAAGATGCTGATTGGTACCTTCATCGGAACAACCGCAGCGATTGTTCCGCTGACGATTGGTGCTATCCCATTCGTAGCTCGACTTATCGAGAGTGCACTACTTGAAGTACCAACAGGTCTAGTGGAAGCAGCTCAGTCAATGGGCGCAACACCCACACAAATCATCAATAAGGTTCTGCTTCCTGAAGCACTGCCGACTATCATCAACTCAGTGACGATTACGCTAGTGACTCTTGTGAGTTACTCGGCAATGGCTGGAACTGTGGGTGGTGGTGGCCTAGGTGATGTCGCGATTCGTTACGGATTTCACCGCTACGATGTGACCATTATGGCAGTAACAGTCGTCATGTTGATTGTGCTAGTACAAATTATTCAATCAATCGGTGATTCATTAGTTCGCCGCGTTGACCACAGATAACGACTTACAGACCAAAATCAAAGTCGTCTGAACCAAATTAAATAGATTTATTAAAAGGAGATTATTATGAAATTTAACCTTAAAGGTTTACTTACTATTGCAGCAGCAGCTTCAGCGCTAGTACTAGCAGGTTGTGGTGATAAAGAAGTCGATACTTCTAAGATCAAAGTTGGCGTAATGGCAGGTGCAGAAGCACAAGTTGCTGAAGTAGCAGCTAAAGTCGCGAAAGAGCAATACGGCCTGGATGTTGAACTGGTCACTTTTACGGATTATGTAACACCTAACGCAGCGCTAGATGATGGTTCTATCGACATCAATGCATTCCAACACACGCCGTACCTAGATCAGCAAGTTGCTGACCGTGGTTACAAGCTAACGGTCGCAGGTAACACTTTTGTTTACCCTATTGCAGGTTACTCTAAAGAAGTTAAATCGGTAGACGAAATCCAAGATGGTGCTCGTATCGCTGTACCAAACGACCCAACAAACCTAGGTCGTTCTCTACTGCTTCTTGAGCAGCAAGGTTTACTTGAACTTCGTGAAGGTGCAGGTCTTCTAGCTACCGTTCGTGACATCGTTGGTAACCCTAAGAACCTAACGATTGTTGAACTAGACGCAGCTCAACTGCCACGTTCTCTTGATGATGTAACTTTATCTATCATCAACACTACTTACGCGAGCTCTATCAACCTGACTCCACAAAAAGATGGCGTATTCGTTGAAGACAAAGATTCTCCATACGTGAACCTAATCGTTTCTCGTGAAGACAACCTAAATGCAGAAAACGTACAAAACTTCGTTAAAGCATATCAAACTGAAGAAGTGTACAACGCAGCTTCTGACATCTTCCAAGGTGGCGTAGTTAAAGGTTGGTAAATTAAGGCTGATAATTAACGTGTAATACAAAAAAAGCTGATACCTTCTGTATCAGCTTTTTTTTAACTTATTCTTCTATCATCGCCTGTAGTATGGGTTTTATTGAAAGAGCTGTTTCTACATGATCAGTATCTTTTATTATGACCTTAGCACCATGCTCTCTGAGAAATGAGGTTTCAGCCTCCGTCAATGCCCCAACTTGCTCATCCGACGCTGCGTAAACATATGTAACATTTCTCATATCGAGACCTTTTAGGGTCTCAGAATAACGATTGTATGCTAACCCTGCAGATAGTTTAGCCATGTTGATATCGGTGTAAAGACCATCCCCCCCCATTCCCGCTTCCTGCGCTGAAAAGTCGACTATAGTATTGTTATCTTCAAACCCCACCATGCGTCCACCTGCAAACTCAGTCCATACTTCACTTGGCATATCTAACCGTCCGACCATCAAGAGATAACCATCAGCAACATTACCTTGAGTTGCTAGCGACTCTTGAACCATAAACGCACCAAATGAAGCACCTACGACATAAACACGCTTGCCGCTATCTTTAAATTTGTTAATGGTTTCCGATAACCACAAAACACTTTGCTTATCCGCTTCTTTAGCGTCCTCGAATGTGATTTCTCTAGATTCAAAATCACTACCAGGCTTAGTTTGAGTTTGATGGACGTTCAATAGCATATAACGACCCAAATCTAACCAAGAAAACATTTCTCGAAGGAAGTTTCGTTCTAAATCAGGGAAAGCACCACCCTGTGCGTTAATGATAACCACCTCTGAACTCTCGTTACCATACGACTCAAAATTTTCCGAATCCAAATTAATCTGTTCCCACTTTGAAAAAGAACAACCAAAGAGCAAAACCACAGATAACGATAAAAAAATATTGAATATTTTAATTTTGTTCATAAAAATAAGCTCTCAAAGTTTTAGCATTAAAAATTACCCTATAACAATAAACTCATGTTCCATTTAAATGGTTCTAAAGTTCATAGGCCCAACTCATAAAAAATGAACGATGTCTATTTAAGATGATCCCAAGAAATGTTGGATACCAGATGGCAATCATCACACTTGAAATAGAAAATATCGTGGATTGGCGCATCTAACAGCCATTCACCACCACATTGTGGGCATTTGCGCTCTTTTTCATCTTTCAGGCTGATCCCACCGACACGATATAAGTAGTAGTAAGTTGGAATCTTAGTCAGAAATTCAATGCGCCCTCTTAGACCCCAACCGCGTTTAAACAACACACTCTTAGTATCACTGATCTCGGTTAGCGTTGCATGTTCAGCACGGCAACCACCACCCATTTGCACTTCATCACAGGCTTGCCATTCGGTCTGCCATTTCAGTACGGCTTTATGATCGCCATTAAATGTCGGCGGGTTACGATATAGTGGAATAGGCAACAAGCTGTCGCCACTGCGCAGCGGTGAACAGGTATGCACGAACGTCGTGTACAACACTTGCCAGCTCGGCGTTTCATCTTCGGCTACTTCTTCGGAGTTAAGATCTCGGCCAAGCAGACGCATCTTAGGCGCTAATAAACTCGCCGCAGATAAGCGCTCGAAACAGACTTTGACGAAGTCTGAATGATTACGTGGGTGTAAGCTATCTTGCTCCGGACACACAACGCGAACATAGAATTCACCGTCACCCATCACGATTGGAAACTCACGACCTAACACTTGTCCGTTATAACGAAGTGCATCCATTAAGCCATTAACCGCCTTATCGACAGCGCTTACCGTTGTGTTATCAAAACACTCAAATTGAAGTTCTAGTACGTACATCTATTTATACCGCTGGTTGTAGCTTTTCTAAAAATTCTGCCAATGTCTCGGCTAGTACATCACGATTTTTGGTGCCTAAGCGCTCTAGGATTACGTTACCCGTTAGGTTACAGATAGAGATAACATCCAGTTCAGCATCAGTCGCGGCAATGAAAACCGTTGGTTTTAGCTTCAAACGACGCTGAGTCACTAGGTGTCCTAAGATGTTTTCTTGTAGGCATTCGAAATCTTCATCACTCCAAATCTGTAACAGAGTCAGTTCGTTACCATCAAAAGTCGCGTTCATATCCGCACTAAATTGTGCGCCGTAGAAAGTCTTGACGTCTTCATGCAGAGTCAACTCAATACCCGTTTCAACATTGGTGAAATCTGCGAATTGCTCACGTGGATAGTGTTTCCACAACACGGCATCACCACTCTTTTCTTCTACGCATGGCGATACGATGTCCACTAACTCCTCATTACGAGGTAAGCTTTGGTGTTGCTGCTGCCACGCGTCAACGTATCGCTGACTGAAAGAAAGTAGTGCGTCTTGAGCGCGTTGAGTCATGAAAATCTCCTAAACACAAAATAATAAATAGAATCCGAGCCCTTTCCGTGCCGATTAAGCGATGACTTAATGACAGGATAATGGGGATTCAGTAAAATCGACCCCATTCTAATCGAATTTGAAACGAAAGTATGAGCAAATATTCTGACGCAAAAGAGCTAGCGGGTTTAACCCTAGGCCAAAAAACTGAGTACTCTAACCAATACGATGCAAGTTTATTGCAACCAGTACCTCGTAGCCTTAATCGTAATGATCTTGCGCTAAACGGAGAGTTACCTTTTGTTGGTCATGATATTTGGACGATGTACGAGCTTTCGTGGCTAAACACCAATGGCTTACCACAAGTGGCTGTTGGTGAAGTGTTCATTCCGGCAACTAGCCAAAATTTGATTGAGTCAAAATCTTTCAAGCTGTACCTAAACAGCTACAACCAAACTCAGTTTGAAAACTGGGATCAAGTCACTGAGCGTCTAACTCAAGATTTGTCAGCATGTGCAGGCGAATCTGTGATTGTGAATGTAAATTCAGTAACCGATTACACCAACCAACCTATCGTGACGATGGAAGGTGACTGTATCGACAATCAAGACATCCAAATCACGAGCTATGATTTTGAAGCGTCACTGCTTGAAGGGGCTGCTGGCGAGCAAGAAGTAGAAGAAACTCTACATAGTCACTTATTGAAGTCAAACTGCTTAATTACCAATCAACCGGATTGGGGCAGCGTAGAGATCGCATATTCCGGAAAGCAAATTGACCGTGAAGCTCTGCTACGCTATTTAGTTTCTTTCCGCGAACATAACGAATTCCACGAACAATGTGTTGAGCGTATCTTCACTGACATCATGAAATACTGTGCACCATCGAAGCTAACCGTATTTGCACGTTACACGCGTCGTGGCGGTCTGGATATCAATCCATACCGTTCAACTGAGCAAGATAGACCAAGCCACAATAAGCGTATGGCTCGCCAATAATCGGCGTGAACCGCCCAAACTTATTTGAACCTACAAAATCTTTAAAGGGACATTGAAATGCGTTGGTTATACGTTGTTAGTCTATTCATTTTAAGCTTAAGCACATCGGTTAATGCGTCGGTCTATTCGTCGGCGCTCCTCAATGAAGCCAATAACTTGGTTGAGATAGAACCGAGCCAAGCAAAACGAATGGCCAACAGCTACCTAACGCTACGTATCCTTTCAGATCAACGCGAGAAGAGCCCGTCAGCTATTTCTCGTGAAGAGGCCGACTCTTCGATTAGAACCCCGAACAGCAGTATCGATGCGTATAAGATCTTAGCGAAAGCAGAGTTTAATCTAGGCAACATTCGTATTGCGATTCAGCACATCGACAAAGCCTCTGAGCTAGCAAAAACCTATAAGCTTGAGTATCTAAAGTTAGATCTGGAAATACTTAAAGTTAGGTTACTTTGGCTTACGGACAGAAAATCTGCCCAAGCAGAATCAGAGCTAAAAAAAATAGAAACAAGCTTAGAGTCGGTTAATAAAACCTTACGCCTGACGGAAGGAATTACCTATCGCTTAATCATGTTGAAAGCCGACATTTCCTCTTATAACAACAACGTAGGGGAAGCAGAAAAACTCTATCAAGAAGCAAAAACTTACCTAGAACAGCGTCACTCGGAAAAAGTCGTCATTGATTATCACATCACCGTCGGCGAGTTTTATCTTACCCATAAAGAGTACAACCATGCACTATCTGAGTTATTGTACGGCTACTGGAAATCAGTAGAAGGTAACCTGAGTTCGCGCTTGGCCAAAGTAAACCGCCTACTTGCACAGCTTTTCTTTGAACGCCAAGTATTAGATAAAGCTCTAGAGCACCTGTCTCAAGCTGCTGACTTTTACGATAATTTTGAAAGCTCTCCCATATTAGCGCAAGTACTAAAAAAGATGGGGGATGTGTACTTCAATCAAGGCAAATATAACCTTGCCCTCGTGCACTTTTTCAATGTCCTTGATCATGAGAGTACCGACCGAGACATCCACCAAGTCATTGACATTCGTCTAAGTTTATCTGCGACTTACTTACGACTTTATAACTACCCTCTAGCCGAGCAATACCTAGCACGAGCTCTTGAACTGCTGGAGTATTCCGACATTCCTAAATTGGAAGGCCGCGCTGCACTCTTATCCGCAGGTTTGGCATACCACCTACAAGAAAGCGAAGATGTAATTAAGCATGCGACACGTGCGCTCAAGATTTCGCGTCAGGTAGAGAACATGCGCCTGTCGCAACACTCCTACCACTTGCTCTCTTTAGGTTATGAGCAAGCAGGGCGTCCACAACAAGCGCTAGCAAATCTCAAACAATACAATATCCTTGTCTCTTTGGAACAACAAAAACTCAACCGTGTTGGTGAAGACGCATTCCGCCAACAAAAAGAGTTTGCCGAGCAAACGCTCCACTATGCAGGTCAAGAACAAGAATTAGAGAAATACAAACTTGAGCACCATAAGTTCCAGAAAATATCGTTCGCCTTATTTTTGTTCAGCATTGTCTTGTTCTTCTTTGTGCTACGCCGAGGCTACATCATTCAAACCTTAGTCACGGAAATGGATTCACTGCGTACCGACCTATTTACACACTCACGCTCAAAGCTTCCAAATCTAAGAATGCTGAACGCGAAGCTATCAAATTCTCTAGAACAAACCAGCCAAAACTTCGAACAATGGCAACTTGGTGAGTTGATTCATGAACCACTCAACGACCGTTTACGCTTTGTGATGATAGATTTACCGTTCCTACGCAATATGTACACTCAGAACGGTTATAAAGCAGGTTTAGAGCTCGAAGATGCTTTCGGCGAGTTCCTTAAATCTAAGCTTGAAGGTCCTGCGCGCGTCTACCACTTCTCGGATGCAAACTTGCTTTATATCGAACCAAATGCTGACCGTGATACATCGCCTGAGGCTATGTTCAGAAAGATTCAATCTTGGATTAATCACTTCGAACCAGAGCGAAACATTAATCGAACCGTCCGCATGGGCATCGCTGACTACCCGTTCTTGCCACGCGCTTATACCGCGATTAACGACCAAGAGCTGCTCGATGTACTATTAATGTCGACCAACCTGGCACGTGAAATCAGCCTCAAAGAACGCAGTAGCCAATGGGTTTACCTTAAAGCCATCGACAATGCCCCCGCAGCAAGCCTTGCAACGGGTAACATAAGAGAGGCTTGTAAACATGCGATTAATCAAGGGTTAATAAAGATACAATCCTCACACCAGAATGAGGACAATATCAAAAAAATGCTAAAAGATGACTGATTTGCGAGCGGTTAAACGTCGTAGGTCGTGACCTTATTTTTAGTTTTGTTATTATCAAGGTCACGGAATTTCATCTATACGATCGAGTACGATCTACGCGGCGCTAATTAATACATCTATGGGCATTCTTGAAAAAGACATTCAGGCGCAACTCCACCAGCTGAAATATCAGTTGGATCAAGTCCGCTTGACGCAAAGAGATACCTCGTTCAAATTTATTCGAGAACAAAAAGTTCTCAAGCGTATCGTTGCGTCTTTAAGTGATGCATGTGTTGGCAGCAACACTCATTTAGATGAAAATCTCATTGCCCTTAGGGAAGAGCTCGAAAAGCAAAAAGACATTAGCTCAATGATCCCCAAGTTGGCAGTATTAGAAAGGATGCTCAAGCAAAAAACGTTGGCTATGGATAAACAGAACGGATATCTGGATGATAGTATTAAGCACAGTGGGGAAACGCTGCAGCGTATAACTGGCCTTCCGGCTCAGCTAAAGCGCGATCTAAGAAACTTACTTAGCTTCTCCGAGTGTCATGGCAGTCAAAAAGTCGACCATGCGATGAAGCTTCTCAGCATTTATGAGCGTGCCATTAAGATTATGGCAAACAACTCACGCACTCATTTTGCCGACGTAGATCAATCAACTGAACAAGAACTCCTTTCCGAACTATCAAACGAGTTACAACACCTGATCACTGAACTCGACTTCGAGGGTGAATCGGGGGATCTACTGACCGATATTAGAGCGAAGCTACTACTTGGTGTTTCAACACAAAACCTACTTGAGCTAGCACTTCAGATCCTCAAACTGGTGATTGATGGCACGAGCCTAGAGCGTAAGCAGTCTGAACAATTTATCGAACAACTCAATTCCTCGCTCGCTTCTAGTATCAAAACAGCCGATCAAAACGCCGACCAGAGCCAAAGCTATTTTGAACATCGCCAAGGTCTTAATTCGGAGTTGAATGAACTTGTTACTAAGAGCCAAAGCTCTGTTGATAAAGCAACGGATATTGATAACTTAAAACTTTCGATAAACCCGCTGCTCAGTGAAATTGCCTCTCTTTCAGAAAGACTGAATCACGCAGAACAGAAAGAACAAGCTCTAATAGAAAGAATGAGCTACGGAAAAAACCAATTAGATTCGCTCTATGAAGTCACCCAAGATTACCGCAAGCGTCTAGAAGATCAGGCTCAGCGTATGCTGCTTGACCCTCTGACTAAGATCTACAACCGTACCGCCTTCACCGATCGTTTAGAGTTAGAATATCGTCGCTGGATTCGTGCACAACACTCACTAAGAGTCGTGCTGCTAGATATCGATAACTTCAAAGCAATTAACGATAGCTTTGGCTATACCGCTGGTGACAAAGCACTCAAGATCATCGCAAGAGCGATCACCAAAGAAATTGGTACTACCGATACTGTCGCTCGCTTTTCTGGTGAAGAGTTCATCTTACTACTTCCCGAGCAAAGCGATGAATATTGCCATCAAGTGACTCAAAGCATCCAGAATCAAGTCAGCCGCTTACCTTTCAAATTCCGTGACCAACAAATCACAATTACCTTGTGCGCAGCAAGTACTCCGTTTAAAGAGTCAGACACACCTGAAGAAGTATTAGAACGACTCAATAAAACACTTAACAAAGCCAAACAGCGCGGTAACAACCAACTTGTTTGGGACTAAGACAGCCCTAGATTTAATTTATTTCATTTTTTCAAATACTTATCACATACCATATCCCTCAATGTTTGCTAAGCTAATGATTAACATTCGCTTAACAAGCATTCTTGGCAAGCAATGCTGTATTTAAAAGAGCAACGCTGTCGTAATCGTTTCGTCTGGTTAATTCTCTCGCCTTTAACCAAACACTTTCAACGTTAGCTTCTCATCTCGAACTAAAGGGCCACTTTCAACCTCCCCTAGTTCTTTTCAACAAGGAGGCACTATGATCACTCATATCAGCCCTGCCGGTAGCATGGATTTACTCTCTCAACTTGAAGTTGAGCGTCTTAAGAAAACCGCATCTAGTGATCTGTACCAGCTTTATCGTAACTGTACGTTAGCGGTACTCAACTCGGGTAGCCACACCGACAACTCCAAAGAGCTGCTCGATAAATATCAATCGTTTGATGTTGAGGTCGTCCGTCGTGAGCGCGGGATCAAGCTTGAACTGAGCAACCCACCAGAGCATGCCTTTGTCGATGGTGAAATCATCAAGGGTATCCAAGAACACTTATTCTCAGTGTTGCGCGACATTGTCTACGTCAACATGCACCTTGCAGATAACCAAAGACTCAACCTGACCAATGCCACTCATATTACCAACCTTGTATTTGGCATTTTGAGAAATGCAGGCGCACTTACGCCAGGTATCGAACCTAACCTGATCGTGTGTTGGGGTGGTCATTCAATTAATGCCACTGAATACCAGTACACTCGCGAAGTGGGTAATGAACTTGGCCTGCGTGAGCTGAATATCTGTACCGGTTGTGGACCGGGGGCAATGGAAGGGCCAATGAAAGGGGCTGCAATTGGTCACGCGAAACAGCGCTATACAGACCACCGTTACTTAGGGCTAACTGAACCATCAATCATTGCGGCTGAGCCACCAAACCCGATAGTGAACGAACTGGTGATCATGCCAGATATCGAGAAGCGTCTTGAGGCATTCGTTCGTATGGCGCATGGCATCATTATTTTCCCCGGTGGTCCAGGTACGGCTGAGGAGCTGCTGTATATCTTAGGGATCATGATGCACCCAAATAACGTCGACCAACCAATGCCGATTGTTTTAACAGGTTCAAAAGAGAGTGAAGCTTACTTCCGTTCTATCGACAAGTTCATCGGCGAAACCTTAGGGCCTGATGCGCAAAAACACTATGAGATCGTGATTGATGACCCAGCACGCGCTGCGAAAATCATGAAACAGGCAATGCCAGATGTACGCTCTCACCGTAAAGAGACTGGCGATGCCTACAGCTACAACTGGTCACTGCATATTGAACCTGAGTTCCAACTGCCATTCGACCCTACACATGAATCTATGGCGGCGCTTGATCTGCATATGGATCAGAAAACAGAAAGCCTTGCGGCGAATCTACGTAAAGCCTTCTCTGGAATTGTGGCAGGTAACGTCAAAGCTGAAGGTATTTTGGAGATAGAGAAACATGGCCCCTTCCTGATTGATGGCGACAAAGAGCTGATGACAAAAATGGACCAGCTGCTGAATGACTTTGTTGAACAGCATCGAATGAAACTGCCGGGCGGCACTGACTATGTTCCTTGCTATAAAATTATGCCTAGCAGCGAATAACGGCAAGTAACTGATAACAAGCCACAAGTATAAAGTTAAACAAGTCATGACGTTTACGTCACCAAAGTTTCAACTCACCAAGTGATACGTTACTATAAGGGGCTAGCAGCCCCTTATTTATTGCCTATTTAGTGGAAACTTATGTCTATCCATCTTGTTATTATCGATGCCTTGAACCTCATCCGACGCGTGCACTCTGTTCAGCCGGACCCAACCGATATTGCAAGAACCATCACCACGACTGCTCGTACTCTTAATCGCATCCTAAACGAATCAAAACCCACTCATATCATTGCGGTATTTGATCATCATTTACAAGATCGAGGTTGGCGCGCGGAAGTCCTTCCCGCTTATAAGCAAAACCGTAAGCCGATGCCAGAACCATTGATGAAAGGTCTCGATGCGATTCAACAAGCTTGGTGGGAATTAGGGATTGATTCACTGCTCTCTGACGGCGCTGAAGCGGATGATCTAGTTGCAACATTGGCAAAGAAAGTCGCTGACCACGGAGAAACTGTCACTATCATTTCGACAGATAAGGGCTACTGCCAACTGTTGTCTCCAACGCTACAAATCCGTGATTATTTCCAACACCGTTGGTTAGATAAGCCCTTTATCGAAGCGGAATTTGGCGTAAAGCCAGAGCAACTGGCAGATTACTGGGGATTAACGGGCGTCAGCTCAAGCCAAGTCCCCGGAATTCCAGGTATAGGGCCAAAAGCAGCCAAAGAGATATTAACGACATACCCTGATATCGAAACAGCATTCCTAGCTGAAGACTTACCGAAAAAGTATCGTAAGAAATTCGATGAGCATATCGAGTCGGCTCGCGTATGTAAGCTCGTTTCTGCACTCAAAACAGACATCGATTTAGGTTTTAATCTGCAAGATATTCGCTACGAAGCTGTGTCTTAATCTGACGTCACAAATTCAGTCATTAAAGCTAACCGTTAGAAATAAATCCGCTTATAAATCAACAAATAGAAAATAAATCATTAGAAAGCAGAAAGCCTTAGTCTGAACTAAGGCTTTTTTGTTGTTTCATTTTAAGACGAAACATTGCACTTATACTGATAACTCTCTATTTCTAGAATAACTTTCAGCTAAGAGCAGATTAGAAGCTATAAGCGATAGAAGCTTTAAAGTTACGACCCGCTTCATAGCTGGTGTACTTTTCTGAACCCCAAGAGATACCAAAACCAGTATGCTCAGCGTACTTCTTATCAAGCAGGTTATCGATACCAAGGTTCATCTCTAGGTCTTTAGCAAACGTCGGTGTGTAAGCCGCCCAAATGTTGTGCGTTGCGAAGCCTGAGCGTTTGATCTCTTTGCCTTTTTCGTTCTCGTAATCGTTCCCCGGAACAAAGCGTGAATCCCAACCAAACACAAATTCATTGTTTAGGCTGTAGTTAAAACCGGCCTTAAAGTTATGAATACCGGTTTTATTCATGTGACTTGTCTTGCCGTTTTTCAGGCTCTTTTGCTCACCATCAGAGTAAGAGTGGTTAGCGTAAACACTTAATGCATCTAACTGATAGCTCAATACTGTCTCTACACCCCAAACTTCAACATCATACTTATTAGATAATGTTGCGTTGTTCTTAGTTGGGTGCATTTGGTTATCAAGGTCATAGGTATAAGCCGTGAAACCTAGAATCGCGTAATCAGCCGCAAGCAAACGTGTTAGCTCGTAATCAAAGCCCGCTTCGTAGTTATTACCCGTCATCGCCTTAGTATCAGACTGCTTAACTTTGCTTGGTGCTTTCATCGTTAGCGTTTCTGGTAGTGACGCGCCTTTAAACAGACGACCGTAACCTACACGAAGTTTTAGGTTTTCCGTTGTTTGGTATTCACCTTTGAACTTTGGAGATAGTTGGTCAAACTCGCCCTTATACACACCACCCAGTTTATGAACGTCGTAACGAAGACCTGTTGTCAGACGGAAATCGCTGAATTCGTACATATCTTGCAGATACAGACCGTAAGCCGTCACCGTACCACCATCCATGCTGTACTTCTCAGTTTGGCCTTGCTTAGTACCGCTTAGATATACGCCTTCACCAGCATCAATCCATTGCTTGGCTTTGTAGCCCTCAAGACCATAAGTAAGCTCATGCTCACCAACCCAAGAAACGTTACGAATGTCACCACCAATGGTTGTTACATTGTATTCACGCTTAGGGTAAGACATTTTGCCATCTTTGAACCATTTACCTGCCGGTGTTTTGCCCCAAGCGGTACCTTCAAGAGCATCACGATCCATGTATTGACGGTTGTAGTAAACATTACTTTTCAGATGAACTAGATCACTACCCGCATCGTATTCGTGCTGTAGCGTCACTGTATCGCGATTAAGCGAATGATAGTCGTGTTTATCGTCAGCATACAGAGCACCCGCCTTTTCGCCAGAAAGCTGACGCGTACCACCATCACTGTATCGGTTGAAAGTCAGTTTAAATTCATTGGCATCATTAGGAATGAAAACAACTTTAGCCAAACCCGACTTAAGCTCACCCTGCTTAGAGGTTACCGCTTCTTGATCAGGAATGTGCAGATCGCCATCTTCTGAATAGTTCGCAATACCCATGAACTGTAGCTTGTCGTTCACTTTTGCATACACAGCAACGTTGGTTGCAAAACGCTCATAAGCTGTTTGATAGCTTGTTTTTACTCGAGCACCAACGCTTTCACCCGGCTTAAGAAGATCGCTTGGGTCTTTCGTTTCGTAGCTAAATGAACCATTGATAGCACCAGAACCTGACAGTGCAGAGTTACCACCTAATTCAATTTCAGCTCTTTTTAGCATTGCAGGATCAATCGCTTGGTCACCAGAGTGGTGGAAAAGCTGACCTTCTTGTCGCGCGCCATCAATAGTCACTACGGCAAATTTGTCTTCCATACCACGTACAAATACTTTGCGTGAGTAACGTGCGTTCCCGTCAACCGTAACGCTAGGCATAGTATTCAAAACATCTTTGATGTCTGATGCTTGCTTCTTTTCCAGTGTGTCAGAGTTGATTTCAGTCTGAATCAATTGGTCAAGGGCAGAACCGATAACGACTACGGTTTCTGGTTCGTCGGCAGCAAATGCTGTAAATGAGGTTAAGGCAACCGTAACGGCTACTGATAATGCTTTAAGTTTCATAATGCGACTTATATTTTATAGATTTAAGTAAAAGTGCACGAATGGTACACGACACTAATAACAATGTTAATAGTAATAGTTATCATTTACATTCTTTACTTACATTTACTTACTTATAATAAAATACAATTTGATTAGGATGTTCTTGCTGTAATTTACTGCTGAATTTTAAATAAACCCTTCTTCGTTTCATCGCTGAACTAGGTAGCCGTAAGTATCGATAGCTTACGGCTTTTTTGTCTCATATCGACACTAATAGTCGACAATTCGACGACTATCAACCAAGTTGAATTAGTCACATTTACACTTAAATATGACTAAAAAACGCATATAGACCAACCTTTCTAAACTACCCATACGAAGCGATAATCAAACTCATAAACAAACTTCAGATATAAAAAATGCCCCTTAAAGGAGCATTTTCTTTATCACTGACACACTAACGTAAATATTAGTACGGTGAGATATTCGAAAGCGACTGAATATGAACCGTGATCTCTTCGCGATCGTGGTAAAGGTGCTTCGCCTGCATCTTGAACTTCACTTTGTTATCAATCAGGAACTGCTTTAGGTTTTCGATATCCTGCAGAACTTCATCGTAACGGCCTTTCATTGGCAGTTTAAGGTTGAACAGTGCTTCTTTCGCCCAGCCTTTGATGATCCACTCACCCATAAGGTGTGCAACACGAGCTGGCTTCTCAACCATGTCACAGATAATCCAAGTGACGTTCTTACGGTCAGGTTCGAATTTAAAACCATCCACCATGTGGTGCTTAATTTGACCCGTTTCCATTAGGCTATCTGCCATCATGCCGTTATCAACACAGTGAACAAACATAGAGCGCTTAACCAATTGGTAAGTCCAACCACCTGGACACGCGCCTAAATCTACGCCCCACATACCCGGAGCCAGACGTTCGTCCCACTCATCACGAGGGATGAATACGTGGAATGCTTCTTCTAGCTTCAATGTAGAACGACTTGGTGCATCTGATGGGAACTTCAAACGAGGAATACCCATGAAGAACTGCGAGTTGTTGGTTGGGTAAGAGTAACCAACAAAACAGTGACCCGGCGCGATAAAACATAAGTGAAGCACAGGCTTCTTAACATTGTCTTTCGCTGTCATCAGCCCTTTACCGCGCATTGCTTGACGCATTGGCACAGTAAACTTACGGCAGAACTTCAAAAGCTCTTTCGCTTCATTGGTGTCAGGTGTTTCAATACGGATATCGCCACAACGTGGGAAACCTTCTTTCTCAGAAAGCGCCTCAAGAATTGGAGAAATACGATCATCAGTCGGCAGATCTTTGATTTCAACCGCTACCGCGATCATTTGACGAGCAAAGATCAACGATTGGAAGTCGATCTCTTTTACCAGTTTATCGGCTTCGCCTGCTTGATAACATTCAAACAATACAAAGCCTGTATTGTTCTTTAAGCGAGGAAAACCAAACACTTCCAGTTGTGTTGCCTTGTCTTGAATTTCGCCAGCACATTCTTTTTCAAAACCAGAGCGACAATAAAGTAGTACGTGTTTCACTGAGTTACCTCTTTTATATTCAAAGCAGCGAAGGAGAAGACTCCCCAACCAATGATAAATAGTAGACCACCAAACGGTGTTATAGGGCCAAACCATTTTATTCCTGTCAGTGCTAAGCCATAAAGGCTGCCACTAAAACAAAGGATGCCGATGATAAAGCAAATTGCCGCAATGAAAAAATATTTTTGTGATTTAGCGCCAAGTTTCATCTGCAGCAGTGCACCACACGCCAATATTGCTAGTGTATGGATAAACTGGTACTGAACACCTGTCTCAAACACGCCTAGCAGATACTCTGGCAAGACAGCTTTTAACCCGTGAGCGGCGAAGGCACCTAGCATTACGGCTATTGCGCCAGAGATACCTGCAAAAGTGAGTAAATACTTACTTCTCATTAAGCACCTCTTTGATAAACGCCGATAGTTTCTCAACGGTTAACGCTATGTTCTGCTGTTCGGTGTAGCCAGAGCTCTTACGAGGCTTAAAGCTGTGATCGCCATCAGGAATAAACTCAACACGAATCGAATCCGACAGGTCGAAATCAGCAAACTCTTCTCGCTTACCAAAGGTATCGCGCTCACCTTGTAGAATAAGACACGGCTTTGCTAACTCAGCCAAGTGCTCACCTTTGTATTTCTCTGGTTTGCCTGGCGGATGGAAAGGAAAGCCTAAACAGGCCATTGCAGCCACCTTATCAACTTCAGACAAATGGCTCGCCATACGTCCTCCCATCGACTTACCGCCAATCACAAGCTTATCGGCATCTACCTGTCCGATAATATCTTGGTAAGCTTCGAGCAGTTTAGGGGCTCGATCAGGTGGACGACGCTTACCATCTTCAGCACGTTTGATCATGTAAGGGAAATTAAAACGAATCACTCGTATCCCTTTAAACGCCAACCCTTTTGCTACCGACTGCATGAACTCATGATCCATACCTGCGCCAGCACCATGTGCAAAGATAAAGGTTATTGGGTTGTCTTCACCATCAATGATGAGGTTATTCATCAAGTAAGTCCTCTTGTTCACTTTGCGCTTTCGCCAACATCCAATCACGGAAAGTCGCAATACGCCCCATGTCAGCTTGTTTCTCATGACACACTACATAGAAGGCGTTCTTACTTACCAACACTTCATCAAAAGGGGCAATCAAACGACCTGCTTCGATTTCAGGTTGCGCCAACACATTATTACCCAAAGCAATACCTTGCCCGTGAGCGGCCGCCTGCAATACCATGGTTGAATGACTGAAGATAGGGCCATGATTAACGTTTACCCCATCAATACCATTTTGCTTAGCAAACTGTTTCCAATCCTTTCGAGATGTATCATGCAGTAGCGTATGACATGCCAAATCACTGAGAGATTCTAAAGGTTTAGCTCCTAGCAGCACGGAAGGTGAGCAAAGAGGAATTAAGTATTCTTGGTAAAGTTTATCGGCTCTGAGCCCCGACCAATTCCCTCGGCCATAGTAAATAGCCACGTCTACATCATCGGTCAACGAGCCTTCATCCATATCAACGGCTTTGATTCTTACATCAATATCAGGTTCTTGCTGATTAAAGTCAGCGAGCCTTGGTACCAACCATTGAATAGCAAAACTCGGCGGCAAACTGATGGTCAATGCGCCCTTCTCACTTCGCTCAAGCACTTTGTCTGTCGCTTCTGCCAGTGATGTGAAAATATCTTTGATATCCAAGAAGTAGCTTTGACCTTCTTCAGTCAGCAGCAAAGAGCGGTTTCTTCGACGAAACAGCTTCAAAGATAAGAATTCTTCAAGCGCTTTGATCTGATGACTGACCGCGGCTTGAGTAACAAACAACTCTTCTGCGGCACGCGTAAAACTCAAGTGTCGAGCCGCGGCTTCAAACACTCTTAGCGAGTTTAATGGGGGTAATCGACGAGACATAGTTACTCTCTAAATAAGCATTAGTTTTTTTTATCTGAAACATTATAATTTGTCCATTGCCTAGCGGCCAGAGAAATTCTATATTTCATCCCGCAGCAGCTAGCCTGAACGGCTTGATTCTCTCTAGAATCAATTGGTTTAGCTCCTGCGATGTTGTGTTTGCAAACTCGTTCTTTTCGAGTTGGGTAGAGTTCTACCAAATGTTTTGTTGCAGTTCTATACTGAAACGAGGCATGTACTTCCTGTATTTATTTTGACCTGTCTGTCAAATTTGTTTACACCGCCTTATGGGCGGTGTTTTTTTATGTGCAAAGAAAAGTAACAATAAGTTTATCAATAGCTGTGCTAATTAATCTTTATTATTTTTCATCGCTAATCACAGAATCAGACACCCACTCAAATAAACAACTGAACACATACAAATAGCACCATTGAGTTGCACTAAAAAGTAACAGAATACTTCAAGATACTCACACTTCTTCAGTACTTATAGACCCGTTTAGATCTCACCAGTTCTATCAATCCAAAATTTCAAAGCTGAGCATGACGATAGCACGTCCAAACGCATGCCTCTGTCTACTGTCAATCCTTCATCATAGACAATAAAAAAGCCGCTTACTTTTCAGTATGCGGCTTTGCAAAATTATTAACGGTTGGTCAACACACCACTATGGGCGGTAAACCTTAACGTTGTGGAAGCCTTGTTCTTGCAAGTAAAGCGCTTGCAGACGGCTCATGACACCACGGTCACAGTACAACAAGTACTCTTTCGATTGGTCTAGGTCACCAAACTGAGTTGAAAGCTTGAAGAACGGGATGTGTTTGATTTCAACACCATCGATCTCTAGCGGGCTTTCATCTTCTTCGTCTGGGCTACGGATATCAAGAACGACAGCGTGCTCAGCAACGGCTTGAACTTGCTCCACTTCTGGTGCCTGTTCTTGGCTCTCTTTCTCGATATCACGGATATCCATAATACGAGCGTTCTCGATCACTTGCTCCAGCACTTCGAAGTTAAACTTAGCTTCTTCCGCTTCTAGTTTGCCTTTCTTCGCTTTCACGGTTGGCTTCTTAGAGATAACACCACAATACTCAGGCATTACTTTAGCGAAGTCTTCAGTACCAATCTTACGAGACAGGTCGATGATGTCTTCTTTGTCCCAGTTGATCAGTGGACGAAGGATCAAAGTGTCCGTCACGTTGTCGATATGACGCAGGTTAGTTAGCGTTTGGCTAGAAACCTGACCAAGAGCTTCACCCGTTACTAGTGCTTCGATACCAAAACGCTCTGCAACCATACCACCAGCACGCATGAACATACGCTTAAGAACAACGCCCATTTGACCGTCTTCAACGTTCTCAAGGATCTCTGCAACTACAGGTTCAAAATCAATAGAGATGAACTTCACCTTTGCAGATGAACCGTATTTATCCCATAGATAATGAGAAACCTGCTTAACACCAATCTCGTGAGCAGGGCCACCAAGATTGAAGAAGCAGTAATGCACTTTAGAACCACGTTTGATGTGTAAGTAGCTTGAAACACCAGAATCAAAGCCACCAGAGATCAAGCTAAGCAGATCTTCTTGAGTACCAAGAGGGAAACCACCTAGGCCTTTATGACGTTCAATAACTTGGTTTAGCTTATCGTTCTCGACTTCAACTTTAACGGTAATATCTGGATTTTTCAGTTTTACTTTTGCTGATTCAACCGCTTGATTTAGACCGCCGCCTACGTAGCGTTCTAGCTCGATAGAAGTAAAATCATGCTTACCACGACGCTTAGCACGTACAGAGAAAGTCTTACCTTCAATAAGAGCACCGCTACGCTCGAGAACTTGCTCGTAAATATTGTGCAGGTCTTTAAATTCTGATTGCTGAACTTCAAGGGAGTGATGAATACCCGGAGTTTGCGTCAATACTTCAAGTGTTTCTTTAAAGTATTTGTCGCTCTCAGACGTCACTTCGATATGGTCACGGCGGTTGAAGACAGCCACAGACTCAGTACGACGCTGAAGAATAGTACGAATATTACGTTCTAGAATCTTTGTGAAGCGCTTACGCACCGATTCACTTTTTACAAAAATTTCCGGGTGGGGCTTAACAATAAATTTCATAGTACTTTCACGCCAATAAGGTTCACAATTTTAATAGGTTCATCACCACGTAAAAGGTCATTTCACATAGTTATTGAAGCAATAATAGATCAATATTAAATCTAAGGGCGCGAATTATACATGAGAAAATCAAACAAGGAAAAGAGTGCGTGCTTTGGTGCCATTAATAAACTCACCTTAGTGACAAACTATCGTCTCGATTTCATCCAAGCTCATTTATCCATATCTTCTCTTCTCTTCTCTTCTCTTCTCTTCTCTTCTCTTACTAGCTTGGTACAAACCCTTTTGTGTATCAGACAAAGAAAAAGCCCAATCTACGACAGATTGAGCTTTGGGATGCATATTCTTGGTAAATACTATTCAGTGATTACTGGGACTTCTTCACTGTAAAGCGGTTCGCCCTGCATAATACTGATTTCAACACGACGGTTTAAGCTACGTTGCCATTCAGTATCGTTCGGCTCTACTGGCTCAGTATCAGCCATACCACGCACTCTTAAGCGTTGATGAGAGAAACCACGGACCTTTTCCATCTCTTGAGCCACAGACACCGCACGCTGCGATGATAAGTCCCAATTAGAACGGTAAAGCTCAGAATCAAGACGTTGATTATCAGTATGCCCAGAGATTCGGACAATGCCCGGAACATCTTTCACTAACTCGGCAACCTGTCTCACCAAAGGTCGGAACTTAGGCTGTAGGAAAGCGGATCCTGATGGGAATGCACCCTTCTCGCGAATTCGAATCACAATTTGCTGGCCAAGGTTTTCCACCTCAATCGCGCCTTGGTCGATCTCTCGCTCCAACGCCTTCTTGATGCTCTCCATCAAGGTTTCCATCTCTTGAGACTGTTCTTGAGCTTGCTGTTGCTGCTGATCTGATTCTGAGTTTTGGTTGTTGTGCGCAGAAACCTCTGCTGATTTACCCCCCGTCATCTTGCCCTGATCACGCATCGTACCGCCAGCACGCTCAGATTCCCCTTCATGAAACTCTAGAGTTTGCTGCGTAATATCAATGGTTTGCTGCATGATTACATCAATAGGCGTCGGTTCTGGGCGACCAGGACGAAACTCCTGCGCAATAATGCTGGTACCTTTAGGAATGTCTTTTACTTCCAAGCGGTTTTGTACACCAAACGCGAATTTCATTGAGCCTGCGATCTGTTTAAATTTCAGTACGTCCATCTCAGAGAATGAGAGGAGCAGTACAAAGAAACACATCAACAATGACATCAAGTCAGCAAATGTTCCCATCCATTGTGGCAAACCCGGAGGGGGACATTTACATGGATTTTCTTCATCCATTTTTATTCCCCTTAAGCCATTTCACCATCAATCGTACGTTTACCTTCGTTAAGGTAACTCTTCAGGTAACCGTCAATAACTCGTGGGTTTTGACCATCTTGAATCGCGAGTACGCCATCCATCACCAAACGACGATTCAGTGTCTCTTGGTCACGACGTAGAGCAAGTTTGTCCGCGATAGGGAAGAACACCATGTTCGAAAGAATTGCACCATATAGAGTGGTTAAAAGTGCAACCGCCATCGCCGGCCCGATCGCTTTTGGATCATCCATGTTCGAAAGCATGGCAACCAAACCAACCAAGGTACCAATCATACCCATTGCGGGTGCAACATCACCAAAAGCTGTAAATACTTTAGCGCCCTGTTCGTGACGTTCTGTGGTTAACGCGATGTCTTTTTGCAGTGCTGCACGCACTACATCACCATCATGGCCATCAACCAATAGGTCGATACCCTTTTGCATGAAACTGTTGCTGATTTCCATCTCTTCAAGTGCTAAGAAACCGCCTTTACGCGCGGCATCCGCCATCTCTACGACTTTAGCAATAAGATCTTCTGGCTCATCGGCTTTAAACATAAATGCTTTACCGGCAATTTTTGCCGCACCAAAGAACTGTCCCATGGTGAATTTCATTAGAACAACAAACGTTGAACCACCAATCACGATCAAAACGGATGTCGTGTCATAGAACATCCCGAGGCTTCCACCTAGGATCATTGCCATAATTACGAAGGCAAATCCACCAATCAAACCTATTAGGGTTGCTAAATCCACTGAGCACTCCTCATGCTTTTTTACAGTTCTACGTCGACGATAATATTCTTATCGGCAAGACTATAAGATCTTTTAGTTAATTCTTCGTCTAAGTATCACACTTTTCGTTTTTGAATCACAACTATTGGCTTACTTTGGACTTATCCAAAGCGTATAAACTCGATAAAGCCACGGTTATTCAATCAAAGTAAATTCAAGCGCCTTAAAAACGAACTTTCTAGCAAAAATTCTTGGTTACATTTGACCATCTCAGCGGCCTAGGGTAACGTTCGTTCATCTTTCCAAACGCAGATTTATTATGGCTACTAAGAAACCTGAAAATATGAGCTTTGAAGCGGCTATCGAAGAGCTTGATGGCTTGGTTGATCAACTAGAAAATGGTGATCTAGCTTTAGATGATGCGCTGAAAAAGTTCGAACGAGGCATCTCCCTCGCTCGTGCTGGTCAAAGTAAACTAAACGACGCTGAACAGCGTGTTAGCATCCTGCTGCAAAATGATGAAAATGCAGAACTGAGTGACTTTAACCCACAACCTGAATAACAAATTGTATGAGATCCCCTATGATCGAGACGTTATTGTCTTATCAAGCACGTAATAACGAGCAACTTAACCTTTGGCTTGATCGCCTGCCACACCAAAATCAGAATCTCATTAACGCGATGCGTTATGGGTTACTTTTAGGCGGCAAACGCGCACGTCCGTTTCTTGTCTACATTACAGGGGAAATGCTCGGTTGCACTGCGGAAGAACTCGACACTCCAGCTTCAGCAATCGAATGTATTCATGCCTATTCTCTGATTCACGACGACCTTCCAGCAATGGACGACGACGAATTGCGTCGTGGCCATCAGACTTGTCACATTAAATACGATGAAGCAACGGCAATTTTAACTGGCGATGCACTACAAACTCTCGCGTTTACTATACTTGCGGAAGGCACATTAAGTGCTGACGGGGAAAGCAATCGCGTTCGAATGATTCAACGCCTAGCAGAAGCATCTGGTGCACAAGGTATGTGTATTGGACAAGCACTTGATATTGAAGCTGAAAACCGCTCTGTCACGCTAGAGGAGTTAGAAGAAGTTCACCGTAACAAGACTGGTGCTCTAATGAAGAGTGCGATTCGTTTAGGTGCTCTAGCTGCTGGCGAAAAAGCGTTCGAAGTGATGCCTCAATTAGATAAGTACGCCGATGCAATCGGGTTAGCCTTCCAAGTTCAGGATGATATTTTAGATATCATTAGCGATACCGAAACTTTGGGTAAACCACAGGGCTCTGATCAAGAATTGAACAAAAGCACCTACCCTTCTTTGTTAGGTTTAGAGGGCGCTCAAGAAAAAGCGCAAACTCTGCTACAGGAAGCGCTTCAAGCTTTGGCTGCAATCCCATACAATACCCAGTTACTCGAAGAGTTCGCCCGATACGTCATCGAGCGCAAGAACTAAGACAATAAGCGCGCATTACCTATGACTCTTGATATATCCAAGTACCCAACTCTTGCTTTGGCTGATAAGCCAGAGGATTTGCGTCTACTTCCAAAAGAGACGCTTACACAGCTTTGTGATGAATTACGCACCTATCTTCTAAACTCAGTGAGCCAGTCAAGTGGCCACTTAGCATCGGGCTTAGGTACGGTAGAGCTAACCGTTGCTCTGCACTACGTGTACAACACGCCTTTTGACCAGTTGGTTTGGGATGTTGGTCACCAAGCCTACCCGCACAAGATCCTTACAGGTCGTCGTGACCGCTTATCGACTATCCGTCAAAAAGATGGACTGCATCCATTCCCATGGCGGCAAGAGAGCGAATACGACACGCTTTCTGTTGGTCACTCTTCAACATCGATCAGCGCCGGACTTGGTATGGCGATCAGTGCGAAGAAAGAGGGCAAGAACCGTAAAGTCGTCAGTGTGATTGGTGATGGCGCGATTACCGCAGGTATGGCCTTCGAAGCGATGAACCACGCGGGTGATATTCACAATGACATGCTGGTTATCCTGAACGATAACGAGATGTCGATCTCTGAAAACGTCGGTGCGCTAAACAATCACCTAGCTCAAGTTCTTTCTGGCAGTCTTTACACGTCAATTCGTGAGGGCGGCAAGAAAGTGCTATCGGGCGTTCCGCCGATTAAAGAGCTCGTTCGTCGTACAGAAGAACATCTAAAAGGCATGGTTGTCCCTGGCACCATGTTTGAAGAGTTAGGCTTTAACTACATTGGTCCGGTTGACGGTCACGATGTGAATGAGCTGATTAAAACGCTGAAGAACATGAGAGACCTAAAAGGCCCTCAGTTCCTGCATATCATGACCAAGAAAGGCAAAGGCTACGAGCCAGCAGAGAAAGATCCAATCGGTTACCACGGCGTTCCGAAATTCGATCCCGCACACTCAAGTCTGCCTAAGAGCACCAGCTCGAAACCAACTTTCTCTAAGATTTTTGGCGACTTCCTGTGTGATATGGCTGCGCAAGATCCTAAGCTGATGGCAATTACGCCAGCAATGCGTGAAGGTTCTGGCATGGTGCGTTTCTCGAAAGAATACCCAGAACAGTACTTCGATGTAGCGATTGCTGAGCAGCACGCAGTGACACTAGCAACGGGTATGGCGATTGCGGGTGATAAGCCGATTGTGGCTATCTACTCGACGTTCTTACAACGTGGCTACGATCAACTGATCCACGATGTCGCTATCATGGATCTACCGGTTATGTTCGCTATTGACCGTGCAGGTCTTGTTGGCGCCGATGGTCAAACACACCAAGGTGCGTTCGACTTAAGCTTTATGCGCTGTATTCCAAACATGGTGATCATGGCACCAAGCGACGAAAACGAATGTCGCCAAATGCTATACACTGGCCACCAGCACACAGGTCCAAGTGCCGTTCGTTATCCTCGTGGTAATGGTATGGGCACCGAGATTCAAAGTGAGTTTACTGCGCTAGAGATTGGTAAAGGTCGTATCGTTCGCGAAAGCAAAAAAGCAAAAGATGGCTCGAAAGTCGCTATCCTAAGCTTCGGTACTTTCCTTGAGAGTGCACTTCAAACCGCAGACGCTATCGATGCGACAGTGGCTGATATGCGCTTTGTGAAGCCACTCGATGAAGCTTTGATCAAACAACTTGCTGCAGACTACGATGTACTTGTTACTATCGAAGAAAACGCAATAGCAGGTGGTGCGGGCGCGGGTGTGATTGAATTCTTGATGCAAGAGAAACTACTGATGCCAGTATTGAATCTTGGCCTCCCAGACAAGTTTATTGCTCAAGGAACACAGGATGAGCTGCATGAAGAGCTTGGCTTAGATGCGAAAGGCATTGAGAAGTCGATCTCTGACTATCTTGCTAAATAGCCTTAACACGTAAGCTCGTAAGCTCGTAAGCTCGTAAGCTCTAAAATCGTAAGCAATAAAAGCAATAAAAGCAAAAAAGGTTGGCCCTAGGGTCAACCTTTTTAGTATCCGAGACTTAGCTTAATGTGCTTGCAACTAAGTCTTAATCCTTTAGCTAACTTAAACTAACCAGCCCGCGAAATGTGCCACTGCGTACAAGGCAACAGCCGCCATAATACCCGCCACGATATCATCAATCATGATACCTAAGCCGCCGTGTACTCGTTTATCTAGCCAGCCAATAGGCCAAGGCTTCACCATATCGAAAAAGCGAAATAGAACAAAACCAGTGAATAACCATTTCCAGTCATCCGTAGGGATATTCAATAAAGGCACTAGGCCCATGGTGATCCAAAAGCCCGCAAACTCATCCCATACGATAGAGCCATGGTCGTGTACACCCATATCATCAGATGTCACCTGGCAGATCTTGATACCGATAATACAACTAACAACCACTACTGCGACATAAGCAGGAAACGGTAACTGAACCAGCAATAGATAAAATGGAATCGACGCAAGCGTGCCCATTGTGCCTGGAATAATCGGCGATAAGCCACTGCCAAAACCCGTAGCCAATAAGTGCCAAGGATTTTTAAGAGAAATAAGAGAAAGTGGATTTGTCATCAATTAACCTTAAAGTGATCGTAACCAGTTAAGTTCCAGCTTAGTGGTTCACCATTATTGTGTAATTCAAAATATTCTACAGGTCTTATCTGGCCAATGCAGGTGACTTTTGTACCTGTGTGCGACAAAGCACTTTCCAATGAACCTTTATTCTCTTCCGGCACGGTAAAGCAGAGTTCGTACTCTTCACCACTGGTCAATGCATACTGCTGTGCAGAACCGGTATCAGAAGAGAATTGAAGTAATTCAGCGGAGATTGGTAACGCACTCACATCAATGCTTGCACCGACCTGAGAACGCTTAAGGATGTGTTTTAAATCGGCAATAACGCCATCAGAGATATCAATAGCCGATGAAGCTAGGTTCACGAGCGCCTGCCCCGCCAATACTCGTGGAGAGCTGATGTAGTGCCTCTCTTCTAACTCAAGTGCATAAGGCTTAGCTTTGTTCTGTTCTGGGTCTAATATCACCTCTAGCCCAGCTTTGCTGTCACCTAAGTTACCCGTTACGTAAATCCAGTCCCCCACTTTCGCGCCATCTCTGCGTAGTGCTCGGCCTTCTGGCACAAAGCCCTGTACAGTCAGCGTTAAACTCAGCGGCCCTTTGGTCGTGTCACCACCAATAAGTTGAATACCAAAATAGTCTGCAAGTTTGAAGAAGGAATCACAGAAGGGAGCAAGCCATTCTTCATCGATTTCTGGCATGGTTAACGCAAATGAAACCCAGGCAGGCGTCGCACCCATCGCCGCAAGGTCGCTAATGTTCGAAGCCAACGCCTTGTGTGCTACCCATGCCGGATTCGCCTCTGTTAAGAAGTGAGTGCCCGCAACTAAAGTATCCGTGCTAATCGCTATCTGAACATTACTTGGCGCTTTGACCAAAGCACAGTCATCGCCAGCAGCCAGATGTACGTCTTTACGTTGTGGTTGTCGATTTACAAAATATTTTTCAATCAGGTTAAATTCGCCAGACATCACATGCCCTATCTTTAGTCTTCATACAAATCACCGTAATTATTGATATTACAGAAATTTAGTTACAAAAAAGGCCAGCATAAAAGCTGACCTTTAGATTCAATATACGAACGTCTTATTTCTTACGAACGTGCGGTGCAGCTTTATCAAGCACACCGTTAACAAACTTATGGCTGTCTTCTGCTGCGAATACTTTCGCAAGCTCGATAGCTTCATTGATAACCACTTTGTATGGTACATCTTCGCGACGAGTCATCTCGTACATAGCTAAACGTAGAAGCGCTAGTTCCATCAAATCCAAATCTTGCATAGGGCGAGATACGAATGGACGAAGCTTGCTATCAAGTTCCATGTGGCTAAGAGCAACACCAGTTAGTAGGTCGCGGAAGTATGCAACGTCTGTTTCTGGCATAGCTAGAGCAGGTTCTGCGGCATGATGCTCTTCTTCATCATACTTACCACCAGATAAGAACTGTTCTTCAACGGTAGCAATATTTTCTTTAGTAATTTGCCAAGAATAAATTGCTTGTAGAGCAAATTGACGTGCGTTACGACGTGCGGCTGGTTTCACACTGGCCCCCATTAGGAATCGATTTCAGAAAGAACGTTGATCATCTCAAGTGCGCTAAGTGCGGCTTCTGCACCCTTATTACCAGCCTTGGTTCCTGCGCGTTCAATAGCTTGATCGATCGTATCAACAGTAAGAACACCAAACGCTACTGGAAGAGAAAATTCCAGAGACACTTGTGCCAAACCTTTATTACATTCACTACAAACATAGTCAAAGTGAGGTGTACCGCCACGGATTACTGTACCAAGAGATACAATCGCATCGAACTTACCTGTTTTTGCAACGCGTTGCGCTACAAGTGGAAGTTCTACTGCACCAGGGCAACGAACAACAGTGATGTTGTCTTCGCTTACTTGTCCATGACGCTTTAAAGTATCGATTGCACCAGAAAGTAAACTTTCGTTAATAAAACTGTTGAAACGAGCAATAACGATAGCAATTTTTGCATTTGGCGCTGGGAAGCCACCCTCGATCACTTTCATAAGCCTTCCTTTAACTATTTTCATCAAGTGAGAATCGCCGGATTCTAGCACAAAACTGTGAGCAATATCTAATGCTAATTTAGAAGAACAGACACCGGAGATGTAAAGATGATAACGCAGCGCTGCTGCCAACCATATTGGAGCAGCAAGTAGCCAAACTTGTGTATTCAACACGTTTTGAATCGGGCTTGGCTACTTTACTCTTTTATCGTAATTAACCTCTAAAAGAGCCACTGAAATCATCGGTAAATTATGTCGCTATAAACGGACAGACGTCATCTTACTCGCAAACGTATTCAACAACATTAAGGCCAAAACCACCCAATGCGTGGTAACGCTTAGTGCTTGAAGACAACAAACGCATATCATGAACACCTAGGTCTTGTAGAATCTGAGAACCCACACCAACACGACGAGAAGTACCTTGTTTCTTAGCCATGGTTGGTTGCTCATTCTTATCTTGAGCTTCGAACGTCTTCACTTTATGAATCAAAGAATCAGACGACTCTTCGTTGCCAAGAATAACCAGCACACCGCCTTCATCGCCAATGCGCTTCATCGCTTTATCTAGCGACCAGCTGCGCTCGGTACCACGGTCTGAATGAAGCAGATCGGTAAACGTGTCATGCAGGTGAACACGCACCAAAGGAGCACCTTCGGTTAAGCTGCCTTTTTGCATTGCATAGTGGATCTGGTTATCAATCGTGTCACGGTAAGTCACAAGCTCGAAATCACCAAACTCTGTTGGCAAATGACATTGTGCAACGCGCTCAATCGTTGTTTCTGTGTTGTTACGGTATTCGATCAAGTCAGCTATGGTGCCTAGCTTGATGTCATGCTTTTCTGCGAACACTTCAAGATCAGGGCGACGTGCCATGGTGCCATCGTCATTTAGGATCTCAACGATAACAGACGCTGGCTCACAGCCTGCTAACCGAGCTAAGTCACAACCTGCTTCAGTATGGCCTGCGCGAGTTAGAACACCACCTTCTTGAGCAGTCAGAGGGAAGATATGGCCAGGTTGAACTAAGTCAGCCGCTTTTGCGTCTTTTGCCACAGCAGCTTGAACGGTAACAGCGCGGTCTGATGCAGAAATACCGGTTGTTACGCCCTCTGCCGCTTCAATCGAAACCGTAAAGTTAGTAGTGTATTGAGCGTTGTTGTCTTGGACCATAGGCGCTAAACCCATGCGGTTTGAACGCTCTTTGGTCAGTGTTAAACAGATTAAGCCACGGCCATACATCGCCATGAAGTTAATCGCTTCTGGCGTAACATGTTCTGCTGCCATGATCAGATCGCCTTCATTTTCGCGATCTTCATCATCCATCAGGATAACCATTTTCCCTAGGCGAATGTCTTCAATAATTTCTTGAGGAGTACTAATTGGCATTGTTCTATATCCTTTGAAATGGTTCTGCTTCCTAGAACCGACACTATTTAAACCTGATGATATTGCTCGCTTTTACAAAGTGATGTTTAGTGCACTTTATACCAACGGTTAGGCAAAACCATTCTGCTGTAAGAATTCCATTGTTAATCGAGAGTCAGGCTCAGACTCTTGCTGCTGGCCTTGCAGTAAACGCTCCATATAGCGCGCTAATACATCGACTTCTAGATTCACTTTGCGACCAACATTGAATTGATCTATGGTCGTTTCTGAAGAGGTATGAGGAACGATAGTCAGCTTAAAGGCATTCTTGCGTAAATCATTCACCGTCAAGCTAATACCATCAACGGTGACTGAACCTTTTTGAGCTACGTACTTTGAGATCTCTGCTGGCATTTCTACCCAAAACTCAATTGCACGGCCAACTTGGTTGCGTTCAACAATCTCACCCACGCCATCAACGTGACCAGACACAATGTGTCCACCGAAACGCGTGGTTGGTAACATTGCTTTCTCAAGGTTAACTTTATCGCCCGCTTGGTAATCGACAAAACCCGTTTTTTTCAGGGTCTCAAGCGAAAGATCTGCACTGTAGCTGTGGTCGTTAAACTCAACCACCGTCAAACACACACCATTGGTCGCGATACTGTCGCCTAACTTAACGTCAGCCATATCAAGATTACCAACATTAACCGTTACGGTGATGTCTTCTCCGCGGGGAGTGATTGCACTCAATGTACCTACGGCTTCTACAATTCCTGTAAACATTTTAAAACTCTTTTTGTTGTCAACGACACGTATGCTGTTGGAATGACTATTTCTACTGTGGTTTCGTCGCGATAATAGGTTTCGCGACGATGCGAATATCCACACCAACCTGTCGAACATCTTTAATTTCTAGGTCAATCACATCAGACATTGAAGTGAGCCCTAATGCGCCCATCAAACCTCGTCCATCACTGCCCATTAGTTTAGGTGCTAAATAGAGGATTAGCTCATCCACTAACTGCGCTTCAATCAAGCTTTTTGCCAATGTAGCACCCGCTTCGACCCAAATATGGTCGATATGATTCGCAGGTAATTGGCGCATCAAATCGTGTAAATCGAGCTGACCTGCATCTGTGGTTTCGACTTCAATATCAGCAGAGGTTTCAGCGACTCTCAATACCGATGTTGGAGTTTGGAATAACTTGAGCTCAGGATACAGTTGATTTTGGCGATCAAGAATCACGCGAATTGGCTGACGAAGTTCATCTTCAGCGTAATGAGCTTTAATACTGCTTGGCAACTCTGCCCAGCGAACATTCAACGAGGCGTTGTCTTCAATCACCGTCTGGCTAGTTGATAACACAGCGCCTGATTTTGCTCGGTAGTTCTGAACATCACGACGCGCTTCTGGCGATGTGATCCACTGGCTTTGACCATTTTCCAATGCCGTTTGCCCATCAAGGCTAGCGGCCATCTTTAACTGAACGAATGGCATGCCCGTTTGCATACGCTTGATAAATGCAGGGTTCAAGTCGAGAGCATCTTGCTCTAATAAACCGATTTCAACCTCAATACCCGCATCGCGTAGCATTTTGATACCACGACCTGCAACTTTTGGGTTTGGGTCCTGCATGGCACAAATCACTTTGGCTACTTGAGCCTTAATCAAACCTTCAGCACAAGGTGGCGTTCGACCATAGTGCGAGCAAGGTTCTAGCGTGACATAAGCAGTCGCACCTTTTGCTTTGTCGCCCGCCATTCGCATAGCATGTACCTCAGCATGAGGCTCACCGGCTTTGGCATGAAAACCTTCGCCAACGATCTGACCGTCACTGTGTACGATGACACAGCCAACATTAGGGTTTGGTGCAGTGGTGTAAATGCCGCGTTTTGCTAACTGAATAGCACGCGACATCATTTGAAAATCTAGGGGAGTAAAGTTTGACATGATTGAGGAGTTAGTCCTCTAATTTAGCGATTTCTTCGCCAAACTCTCGGATGTCTTCAAAGCTGCGGTAAACAGAGGCAAAACGAATGTACGCCACTTTGTCCAATTCTTTCAATTGGCCCATCACAAGGTTACCAATCATTTCGCTTGGTACTTCACGCTCACCAGTTGCACGGAGTTGTGACTTAATCGTACTGATCGCAAGTTCAATCGCATCAGCACTCACTGGGCGTTTTTCTAGGGCGCGCTGTACACCACCCACCATTTTATCTTCATTAAATGGTTCGCGGTTTCCATTCGACTTTATGACTTTAGGCATCACAAGTTCTGCCGATTCGAAAGTCGTAAAACGTTCACTACATGCAAGGCATTGACGGCGACGACGAACCTGATGGCCATCGGCTACCAGTCTTGAATCGATTACTTTAGTGTCGTTCTCTGAACAAAAAGGACAATGCATATCACCTCCAAATAATTGAATATCAGTGTAACGGAATTGCCAAACGTTAGGAAAGAAAAAGGGCCAATTAAGGCCCTTTTGTGTGGTAATTCATTGATTATTGCTACTCGAGCGCCATTTCAAAAATGAGCTGAGGAGTAAAATTAACGACCAGCGTTAACCGCGAACTAAATAGTTCGCTTTACCTACCCACTTGTAGCTTGTCAGCTCTTCTAAGCCCATTGGGCCGCGAGCATGCAGCTTTTGAGTAGACACAGCAACTTCAGCGCCTAAACCAAACTGTGCGCCATCTGTAAAACGTGTTGATGCATTCACATAGACTGCAGCTGAACCGACTGAATTAATAAAGCGCTCTGAGCTCTCTAGACTGTTAGTCATAATCGCATCTGAGTGACTCGCGTTGTGTACGCGCATGTGGTCAATCGCTTCTGCAACGTCAGCAACCACTTTCACGCCTAGCGTGTAGCTTAGCCATTCTGTGTCAAAGTCGCCTTCAACCGCATCACGTTGGTCTTCAAAACCAGTAAGCAATAATTTAGCACTCGCGTCAGCAACCAAGGTTACTTTGCCTGCTAAACGCTGTGTTAGCTTAGCAAGGAAAGCCTCAGCAACCGCTTCATGCACTAGCAGCGTATCCAATGAATTACACGCTGATGGACGTTGAACTTTCGAGTTTTCAACCACATCAACAGACTTCTCAAGATCAGCGCTCTCATCAACAAAGATATGGCTGATACCGAAACCACCGATGATAACTGGAATAGTACTATTCTCTTTACACATCTTGTGCAGACCAGCACCACCACGAGGAATGATCATATCCACGTAGTCATCCAGTTTAAGCAGTTGAGAGACAAGCTCACGATCGGGTTTCTCGATATACTGAACAGAAGCCGCAGGAAGTTCCGCTTTTTCTAATGCAGACTGGATTACTTTAACCAGCTCCATGTTTGAGAAGAATGTCTCTTTGCCGCCACGTAGGATGCTTGCGTTACCAGTTTTCAGACACAGTGCTGCAATATCGATAGTTACGTTTGGACGCGCTTCGTAGATAACACCCACCACACCAAGTGGTACGCGGCGGCGAGAGAGTGACATACCGTTTTCAAGTACCTTACTGTCAATTTCGCTGCCAACTGGGTCATTCAGGCTAATCACGTTACGCACATCGTTAGCGATACCGGTTAAGCGCTCTTCGTTAAGAAGTAGACGATCAAGCAGTGCATCAGTCAGACCCGCTTCACGGCCAAGTTCGATATCTTTCGCGTTCGCTTCTAAAATCGTTGCTGCGTTGGCTTCTAGCTCATCAGCGATAATCGCCAATGCTTTATTCTTTTGCGCCGTAGATGCGGTCGCTAGGTGGAAAGCAGCGTCTTTTGCTGCGATACCCATGTTAGTTAAATCCATGTTTAACTCTCCCTAAATTCTGTCTGTCTTTGGATGCAAAAAGGCGATTCGCCTTATCATCACGAGCTATTCTTGGATTACAACCATGTCGTCACGGTGAATGACTTCTGACCCGTAATCGTATCCAAGAATATCGCCAATATCTTTACTGTGCTTGCCTGCAATTTTTGCTAGGTCTTGGCTTGAATAACTGGCGATACCACGCGCCACTACCTTGCCTTTGCTGTCTGTGACTTGGGTAACTTCACCACGAGAGAACTCGCCTTTAACTCGAACAACCCCTTTCGCCAACAAGCTGCTGCCTTTAGTGTTGACTGCGTTTACTGCGCCGTCGTCGACCACAATGTCACCAGCTGAAGCAGGGCCCGCTAGAATCCAGCGTTTACGGTTTTCAAGCGCTTCCGCTAAAGGTAAGAAACGTGTGCCTTGTGGGTTGTCACTCAGTGAGTCAAACACCACATTTTCAGCACTGCCCGCAGCAATAATTACTTCGATGCCAGCGCGACGAGCAATATCAGCCGCCTGCAGTTTTGTCGCCATGCCGCCAGTACCTAACGTAGTACCACTGCCGCCTGCGATCTTGCGCAGTGTGTCATCAATAGTTTTCACTTCTTTGATGAGCTCAGCATTTGGATCTTTACGAGGGTCAGCCGTAAACAGGCCTTTTTGGTCCGTTAATAGCAAAAGCTTATCAGCACCGCACAAAATACCCACTAAGGCCGACAAGTTATCATTGTCGCCCACTTTAATTTCGTTGGTTGCTACTGCATCGTTTTCGTTTACTACCGGAATAATATCGTGCTCAACAAGCGCATTGATCGTGTCACGTGCATTAAGAAAACGCTCCCGATCATCGAGATCAGCACGAGTCAGTAGCATCTGGCCAATCTTAAGGCCATAGATAGCAAACAAAGACTCCCAAACTTGAATCAACTGACTTTGCCCAACTGCCGCAAGCAATTGTTTGCTTGCCATAGAGTTGGGAAGTGCGGGGTAACCAAGGTGCTCCCGTCCGGCTGCAATTGCGCCAGACGAAACCATAACCACAGAGTGGCCTTGTTTTTTTAATTCAGCACATTGACGAACCAGCTCAACCATATGAGCGCGGTCTAATGCCAATGTTCCACCAGTTAAGACACTGGTACCCAGTTTAACAACGACAGTTTTACGCTGTGTTGTTGTCCCGCTTTGATGATTTGTTGTCATGAAGTCTTTTATGGATAAAACAAATAAGAGGTGATGTTTTAGCAATCAAAAGGGGAATTCACAAGCAGAAAAGGTGCGAAATCGCACCTTTTTGCTTTATATAGAAGAGTAACCTTTAAAATCAGACGAATTCGACAGACTCTTCGTCTAACTGAACGCCGATTTCAAATTTCTTTTGAAGTTCATCAACCAGCTTTTGGTGAAAGGCTTCTTGAGTTCGAGAGACCTCAGCGATCGCCTTTTTAGGTAATGGCAAAGGATCCCAGTTACCATCGATGTTGTATTTACCCGTGTTGTACTTCGCCGAAAATCCTTCTTCCGACTTATCCAACTCCAACCACCAGCCCCAAAACTCACGTTCTTCTGGCGATTTTTTATCGTTCACACACACAGACAAGCAATCAAAAATATAGTGGCCTTCTTCTGATTGCGGCTCCCTTAAGTAAGGGCCTATAGCCTTTAAAACATTTAACAAGCGATAATGCGTAGGTTGTTGTGTCACTTCTGACATATTGAATCTCCATTTCAATGTTAAGAATGACGTTAATCAGAATGTTATACGTAGAAACTACGCAATTGGATTTTATAAATTATTTCTGAGTATCAGGTACTTACTTTGTACACTTTTCATGCTTAACTAATTTAGGAGAAATGTCATCTAAATAATTCATCCTCAAGCCACTTTATCGCCAATTCGAGGGATTGCTCATAACCTTGTGTAATTGATTTAGCTTTGATTTTCTTCGCTTTACCGTAATCACTGTAAATAGCAACAAGTTGGTTATCCATTGGAGGTGATACTGGGTCGCCCTCTAACGCTAATGCCAAGATAGGCACACTGGTTTTACTGTTTGACAGCAAACCTTGCACCTTGAGTGACCACGCCATCAATTGCCCAGAAAGACTATTGATATCAACAGCCCCTTTACCAAGACGCGAAGCTAACACATCTAAATGCATTTTAGGCATCTGTTTCAATTTGTCGGCATGAACAAAGATATCGTGAATTGGCGCGCCTAAAGAGATACACGCTTTAAGCTTATGCTGCTCAAGGAAAGATAATCTCACCATCGCATTGCCACCAAAGCGGAAGCCAAACAAGCCAACCTTGTGGTGATCGACCCACGGGATATTAGGCAGTTCATTCAAGACAGCTTGGTGAAGACAAGATGAGTCTTCTGTTAACGGCCAATGTGCACTGTGCCCTATCGATGGCATGTCTACCGTTAGCATGGCAATGTTCTTTGGTGCTAAGTAATCCCTAAACAAGCGCCACATATCGGTTTGCAAGCTATCTAGACCCGCGCTGACAATCACAACCGGTTGTGGTTTGTCTGTTTTGGTTAGATGCAAGTTCGCTTTGATCTTCTTGTTTTGGTATGGAATATCAATCTGTTTGACGATCAACTTCGTATGCTTAATTGCTTCAGAATAAGCTGCGTTGGCCAACACTTGAGCCTGAGCCGCCAAATTGTCGTTCTTGAGATGTGGGTAGCCCGCTATGCTGAAGCACAACGATGCTGAAAACAGCTCTTCAGCCATTTCTTCACCCTTCTTCTCGTTCGAGCGATTTTGATGCTGCATACCCAGTTTGGTCCATTCGTATGCCCAGTTACCACTTCGGTAACCCATGACCGTATCAAGCCACTCATCGGTTGTACGAGAGTTATCTGATGACGCGATGCGAGCCAATACCGCTTCTTGCTCAATGGGGTTAACGCCTTGCCATACCCACTGAAGACGTCTTAGGTTTCGGTACCATGATGAGTTTTGCTGTTCACGCTTCTCATCCAATAACGCTTCAGAGCTTGGCATGTATTGTGTAAGCATTGAGGTCTCTTTAGCCTGCTTGTGCTTTACAAACAAGGTTTCCGAAAGGTTTGAGCTCGTTTCTTCTGATTCAGACATTGGGATACTTAATAAGAAATGGTTGTTACTAATCATATAAAAAAAAATGACCCTATAAAGGGTCATTTCTCAAAAAACTAAGTTTACGCTTATTTTGACTTGCGATTTACCGGCTCAACGTAGCTTAGGCTAGTATCCCAAGGTTGCTCAATCCATGTGTCTTGAGCGATATCAACGATGTACTCGTCTAGCAAATCAGCACCAGATGGCTTTGCACACACAGCGATCAGTTTCGCTTTCGGGTACATTTCGCGAAGCTTGCGTGCAGTGTCACCACTATCAACAAGATCTTCAACGATTAGGAAGCCTTCGCCGTCACCTTCAGGTGCTTTAACGACTGTCATATCACGTTGGTGATCGTGGTCGTAGCTAGAAATACAAATCGTATCTACGTGACGAATACCTAGCTCACGAGCCAAGATTGCACCAGGAACCAAACCACCACGGCTCACTGCCCAGATGCCTTTCCACTGCTCTGCTGGCATTTGCTTTTCAGCAAGTTGACGGCAGTAAGTCTGCATGTTGTCCCAAGTGATAACGAATTTGTTGCTCATAGTATAAAACCTAATAATTTTGTCATGTTATTAGAGGCTATTTCAAACATAGCCTCTTCAGCGATTAAGCAGAAATCTAGACGATTAAGCGAAAGTATATTTAAGAATAAAGATAGCCGACATTACCCACACAGCAGGTGAAACATCGCGACCTTTACCACTTAGCAGCTTAATTGCAGCGTAAGCGATGAAGCCTAGTGAGATACCCTCAGCGATAGAGTATGTCAACGGCATAAGCAGACATGTTACCACGACTGGGGCTGCTTCCGTAAGATCACGCCAATCAATACCAACTAGGCCAGACATCATCAAAATTGCTACATAGAACAACGCACCTGATGTTGCGTAGGCTGGAATCATACCTGCAAGCGGTGAGAAGAAAAGAGCCAGTAGGAACAAGATACCAACAACAACCGCTGTTAGACCGGTACGGCCGCCTTCAGCGACACCCGCAACACTCTCAACGTAAGAGGTTGTATTTGATGTACCTAGCAGTGCACCAATTGATGTTGCTGTTGAGTCAGCAAGCAGTGCCTTGTTCAGACGAGGCAGTTTACCGTCTTCTTTGATTAGGTTTGCTTTCGTTGCAACACCAACCAGAGTGCCCGCTGTATCGAATAAATCGACGAACAAGAAAGCGAATACTACTGAAATCATACCGATTTCAAATACAGCAGAGAAATCAAGCTGCATGAATGTTGGTGCAAGACTTGGTGGCGTCGACATGATGCCGCCGTATTGAACGTCACCAATAGCAATACCGACAGCTGTGATAGCTAGAATCGCAATCATTACTGCGCCTTTCACGCCACGGTGAACAAGAGCAATCGTAAGGAAGAAACCAAGCGCACCTAGGATAGGAGCAATCGCGGTAATGTCACCCAGTGAAACTTTCGTTGCAGGGTTAGAAACAACGATGCCAGCATTGCTAAGAGCAATAAACGCTAGGAAAAGACCGATACCTGCAGAGATACCAACACGCAGAGACATTGGGATCGAGTTGATAATCCATTCACGGATCTTAAAGATGCTTAAGAAGATGAAGATCACGCCCGATACGAAAACCGCTGCCAGAGCAACTTGCCACGTATAACCCATCCCCATTACAACAGCGTAGGTAAAGAATGCATTCAAACCCATGCCTGGAGCTTGAGCAATTGGGTAGTTAGCAACAAAGCCCATGATGAAACAGCCAATAGCAGCTGCTAAACAGGTTGCTACAAATACAGCGCCATGGTCCATACCAGCATCAGCTAGAATCATTGGGTTTACAAAAATGATGTAAGCCATTGTTAGGAAGGTTGTTAGACCTGCGATGATTTCAGTGCGCACATTGGTGCCATTTTCACTGAGTTTGAATAGCTTTTCGAACATTATCGAATCCTATAAGGGTAAAAGTAAACGGTTGCGTAATCGATTGGCTGTGGATTATAAAGTTATCAAATAACAAATTCCAGATAGAATTAAGGCTCTAATCGATCTTTATCAGAATGCCGTATGAAACAGAGCGATTAAAAATAAAAGCATGAATGGGAAATTATTATTAAAAACAAGCAATTAAAATAAAAATGCTCAATATGATTAGTTGGTTGCTTTTTCTACCATCGGCTATTTTCATTGAGAATCTAGCTAATAAATTCCGAATTCAAACCCACAATAGTTATGTATTTTTCAACAGGATCAGTAATAAGGCGCAAATTGATATTTCGGCGTTTAAAAAACAACCACGCAGAACAGCAGGAAAAGTGATAAGCGAAAGCGGTTTGGAAAAGTAGCAGGCAAAAAAAACGCCACTCAAAACTGAGTGGCGGTAGAATCTGTCAACCAAAAGGGCTGTAAAATAATTCCAATATATAGGGGTGAACAAAACTGTTCGAGTTACATGCTTACGATATTAGTAACCAAAGCTTGTAGGGTATGCAAAGTTGCTAGTGTAAACAGAGCTGTTAATCCAGAACATTGCAGATGGTAAACCTTTCATAACTATCACCTTAATAAATCAATAAAAAACGAATTTGATTTCTCGGTTCCTTGGAGGCGATAAAACGGACTCATCCTTTGAGCATTTACTCTTCACTTCAGAAGTTGGTTATTAATATACCCCAAAGAAAAAAGATTACAAGTATTTTTTGCTATTCGTCACACTTTTAGCCACTTGCGGTTATTTTACAAACTTATTTCTGTAATTAAATTACAAAATAGAATTAAACAAACGTTTGCCCGCACCACTTATAAGCATCAATGCGCTTATTTATGATCAGATAGACAAGATCGCTTTCAAAATTTGAGCTATTTGAGGTTTAGAACCGCTACTCGTCAAAACGCTCAAGTGGTATGCTGTTGCCATCAAAACAGACCCATATTTTAGATTTTTGTTCTAGTTTTTTGCCATTACAAAACCTAAATATATGGTTATCAAATAAAAAAGGAGTCATCCGTGTCTGAATTCCATTCTGAGATCAGTAAATTGCCCCCTGCCCCTATTTGGCAGTTTTTCGATAAAATTTGTTCAATCCCGCACCCTTCGAAACATGAAGAAGAACTTGCTCAATACATTATTGCTTGGGCAACAGAGCAAGGCCTAGATGTACGTCGTGACCCAACGGGTAACGTATTCATCAAAAAGCCTGCAACGGCGGGTATGGAAAACAAAAAAGGTGTCGTGCTGCAAGCTCACATCGATATGGTTCCACAAAAGAACGAAGACACAGTTCATGACTTCGCTAAAGATCCAATCCAACCATACATTGATGGTGAGTGGGTTACAGCGAAAGGCACAACGCTTGGCGCTGATAACGGCATGGGCATGGCTTCTTGCCTAGCGGTTCTGGCTTCGAACGAAATCCAACACGGCCCTATCGAAGTTCTACTTACCGTAGATGAAGAAGCAGGCATGACTGGTGCTTTCGGTCTTGAAGCGGGTTGGTTAGAAGGCGATATCCTTCTTAACACAGATTCAGAGCAAGAAGGCGAAGTGTACATGGGTTGTGCTGGCGGTATCGACGGCGCAATGACATTTGAAATTGCACGTAACGCGATTCCAGCTGACTTCGTAACACGTAAGCTAACGCTAAAAGGCCTAAAAGGCGGTCACTCTGGTTGCGACATCCACACAGGTCGTGCAAACGCAAACAAACTGCTTGCTCGTTTCCTAGCGGGTCACGCAAAAGAGCTAGACCTTCGCATCGTCGAATTCAAAGGTGGTAGCCTTCGTAACGCTATTCCTCGTGAAGGTTTCGTAACGGTTGCTGTTCCTGCTGAAAACCAAGAGAAACTGGCTTCGCTATACAACTACTACACAGAGCTGCTTTCAACAGAGCTAGGTAAAGTAGAAGACAGCATCGTGACTTTCAACGAAGAAGCTTCTGTAGAAATGGGCGCACTTGCGTCAGCAGACCAAGCTCGCTTTATCGCGGCACTTAACGCATGTCCAAACGGCGTGATTCGTATGAGTGACGAGATTGAAGGTGTTGTTGAAACATCTCTAAACGTAGGTGTTATCACAACAGAAGAGAACTCAATCACAGTGCTTTGCCTGATCCGTTCTCTTATCGATTCAGGTCGTAGCCAAGTAGAAAGCATGCTTCACTCTGTTGCTGAACTAGCAGGCGCTAACATCGCGTTCTCTGGTGCTTACCCAGGTTGGAAGCCAGATGCAGATTCAGAAATCATGCACATCTTCCGCGACATGTACGAAGGTATCTACGGTCACAAACCAAACATCATGGTTATCCACGCTGGTCTTGAGTGTGGTCTATTCAAAGAACCTTACCCGAACATGGATATGGTTTCTTTCGGCCCAACCATCAAGTTCCCTCACTCTCCTGATGAGAAAGTGAAGATCGATACGGTTGAGCTATTCTGGAATCAAATGGTTGCACTGCTTGCAGCTATCCCAGAAAAAGCATAATTCGATAAACTATGTATGTTCAATAAATGGTGTTTCCAATAAATAGGGCTCTTCACTAAATAGCACTTTCAGTAAACACCGTTTATAGACACAAAATAAAACAGGTACTCAATGAGTACCTGTTTTTGTATCCAATCTTTGTAGCTATGTACTTGTGACTAAATAAACAATTAAGCGCGTGAAGCCGCGTAGCTTTCTAACTCATCAATTGAAGTTTGTGCCACTACTTCGCCGTCGATGAAGTATGTCACCATCTCACCATCACGAACTCCGATCAATGTCGCACGCTCACCAGACTGGTAAGTGATGTCCATTTGGATCGTGTTTTCGTCGATCTGCTGCATTTGACCTTTCTCAATCATATCAGCACTCGTAATCGGACCCACTGGTGCTTCAGTCAGTGACTTATCAAGCTGATGGTTGATATCAAGGTAAGTATCAATCTTAGTATCAAATATATGCGGTGCACCTGTTAGTGGGTTGCTGCCCGTCCAGAACTCTAGTGAGTTGAATACCAAGTAATCAGCTGCAACTGTTAGACCGTAAGCCGGTGCAAGCAATATGTTCAAACCACCACGAGCGTAACGGTTATCAACGGCTTTAAGGTTGAACTTCATTAGGTAACCCGTTACTGCATTGCTACCAACACAGCCAGATAAAGCAACAGATACCACCGCTAGTGCTACAACTTTTGAAATTGTTTTTTTCATTTTCATCTCGATATTTGAATTTGGCCGCCAAAAAATGGCGGTGGATAATAGCAACCAACCAAATGACAAATATCAGTGTACTGTCAGGAAAACCACAATTTGAAACACCCTATAATGAGTCAAATTAAAACTGGAAACTTATTTATAGACAGCTCCATAGAAAACTTTTGTCGTCACCGTAAACCGATTGATTCGTACTAAAAATCAACGATTGGTACATTCCGTGTTAACGAATTATCACCATGTTGAGAACAACCTAAATGGCAAGACTAAAACCTAATCAACCATTCGAATTACTTGGTTATACTGTTCAGCCAGGACAGCGAATGGAGATTGAACTGCAAGCGGCTCAGCTTTACACGCACTCTCCACTTTCGATTCCGATTGAAATTATTCACGGTCGCCAAGCAGGCCCAACACTGATGGTAAATGCGGCTATCCACGGCGATGAGCTAAACGGTGTTGAGATTGCACGACAACTGACCAATGCGATTGATCCAAAGAAACTGAAAGGTACCTTGATTGTTGTGCCTATCGTTAACGTGTTTGGCTTTATCCATAAATCTCGTTACCTACCAGACCGTCGTGACCTAAACCGTTGCTTCCCTGGCAGTGAGAAAGGATCGCTAACATCACGCATCGCTTACACTTTCTTTGAGAATGTGGCGAAGCACTGTGATTTTATTTTGGATCTACACACAGGTGCGATTCACCGTACTAACTTGCCCCAGATCCGTGCAAACCTGTCGAACCCAGAAACATTGCGCATTGCAAAAGCGTTCGCAACACCAGTGATCATTGATTCTCCACTGCGTGATGGGTCACTTCGTAGCGAAGCGGAAAAATTGGGTATCCCTGTATTAACTTACGAAGGTGGTGAAGCGTTGCGTTTTGATCACCTAGCGATTCGTGCGGGTTACCTTGGCGTGCATCAAGTGATGAAAGAAATCGGCATGCTGCGCCCAAACCGTAAAAAGTTGCCAGAGCCAGTGTTGAGCAAATCCACCAGCTGGATCCGCGCTGAGTCAGACGGTATTTTGCGTAACATGGTGAGACTTGGCGAACAAGTTGAAGCAGGACAAACTCTCGCTTACATAAGCTCTCCGTTAGGTCACCAAGAAGGCCAAGTGATCACAACCAAAGGCGGTATCGTGATTGGCCAACAAACTCTACCGTTGGTAAACGAAGGTGACGCAGTATTCCACATTGCTTACTTCAAACAAGATGACGATGAAGTGGGACAATCCGTTGAGAGCTATATTGAAGAAGTAGCGGAAGATGATTGGCTAACGGCGCTTAACAACTAATCAATGAATGACATGTAGTCACTAGCAAGAAGTGGCTACATTTTCGAAAATAAACTCCACAAACTAAAAAGCCCCAATACACTTTTGACTAGAAAGAAAAAAGTTATATTGGGGCTTTTTTTACTTGTCCCTTATCTTAAAATTAAGGAACCTGTAAATTAATTAAGCGCTAAATTACTCAGCGTCTTCTTGCTCTTCTTCACGAGCTTTTGCGCGTGCTTCACGTGCTTGCTCAGCTTTAAGTTCTTTAGTATGACGTAGTTCGTCACGCTCTTTACGCTGCTCTGATTTACGCTCGTTACGTTCAGCTTGGTTTGCGATGAAAGATGCTAGCTCTTTCTCTGCCCACTCTTGTGCTAGAGCTTCAGTTTCAAAACCAGACTCACGCTTAGATACTGTTGTGCTGCGAGACGTTACTTGACGAGTAATCTCGGCACACCAACCGTTGCGTTTTTCTGTAAGGCGGATATCAAATTTTTTGTTCTTAGACATGTTCTATTTTTTCCTAAGGGAGATCATTAAGGGATCGGTCAACTTTGATAACTCCATCTAAGTGAGCATCTTTTAACACCATCCCTTGGTAAGCGCGGTATTAGAGCACAAATCAATGAATATTGCTGCAAATATTTGCAGCGGATCACACTCCATTGCTGCAAATCGTTTGTGCCGGATTTCAATGGGTTCGTAACCCTCCGATTCACCATCAACTTCTATGCTATTTTATCGACAACAATGAAATGAACGGTTCTCAAACAGAGATAAATTAAAGCGATAACTAGCTGCGTTCAAAAAGAGAAGCTCATTGCTTCCCTTTAAAAATGTGTTAGAAAATCAATACGCTTACCCCGGATGACCATCCACTCTTGGTGTTAACAGCATCATGCCAAACTTCCAGATAAACAGACCAAACGCCAACGTCCATAAACCCGCGCTGATGTTGACCATCTCAAATAAGTAAGCAGGGAAGAAAGTGACACCTAAGCTACGAACTAATGCCGCGATAAAGATAGCCGAGAACGCCAGCGCCACACTTGGCCCTTTATAGATAGCACGGCCAGTGTGTCCCATGGTGACACGTGTGATCATCGCAAGAATGAGCCCACTCAAACCACCAATCGCAAACAGGTGCAGCATGTTATGGCTTGCAAATGGATTATCTAATAAGCCTCTTAGCAACAAACTCAAAGGAATACACAAATAAGCCGCATGCAGTGACCACACCAAAGGCTCAGACAACGTTGTCCAAGGCTTCCAACGAACAAAGCGAACCAACTGAGTCACACCTGCAAACACCATCAACTCATTGCCCACTTGAGCAAAGGTCAACGGGAAGAAGCTCAGCACAAACAATCCAACCAAAGGCAGGTTCGCTAGCCATTCCAACCAAACCAGTGGTTGTGCTTTTTCAAAGTCAAAACGACGGGCCGTGAAGAACGGGATAACTCGTCCACCCATTACGGATAATAGCAAGGTAAACCACCATAACATTGCGTGCCATACTGCAGACGATGGGAATGGAGGCATGCCTTTAATCGTCGCGTAACTAGCAAAGTTGGCGACGATAGCCAATATAAACAGCGGCACAAAAAACAAGTTCTTCCAGCCTTTCGATTTCACGACACGGAAACCAATCTCGTAAGCGGCAAAGATCAAGAACAACGCTTCAACCGATGAGATTAACCACAATGGCGCCGGTGTCCAAAATAGAATACGAGGTGCGAGCCACAAACCAACGAGCGCTGCTAATCGATAATGTTTAGTTCCGTTGACTCCCGTCCACGTTTGCACCGCAGTCAGAACAAAACCAACCACAATCGCCATAGAAAAACCAAACAGCATTTCATGTACATGCCACCAAAGCGCGGGGACTTTTAACACTTCAGGCTGACCATTTTGGAACATGACAACCCAAGCGACGATAGCAATCACGGCATAGAGACTGCCAAGAAAGAAGAAAGGTCTAAAACCTAAACGAAGATAAGCTGGAATCGCATCTTCTACGCTTTTATCTGTGATATTTAACAAACTCATTCCTCATTTCAGATAACAAGCCAAGTGTGGCTTATATTGAATTGCTACCAATAGCCAAATTCAAGGTGCAGTAATCATCACCGCAATATTGCCTAACACAATGCATGAAACGCGCCAAAGATATAAAACCAATAAAAACAAGCAACAAGGTGTATTTAGAGAACAAAAAAGTGTCAATTAAACACACCACAAAAAGTTATTTAGACTCGAATATGTGTAAAATAAAAACTACTGACATTTGATGAAGCCAAACATATAGTAAGACTAGTCTCAAATACAAAAGAACAGACAGGGAACGCGATGTATATTTTTGGTTATGGTAGCTTGATCAACTCCTCTTCTCGTCAACTCACAGGTCAAACAGGACAAGCTATTCCTGCGATAGTGCACGGCCTAGTGCGTCACTGGAGTAAAATCGACGACAGCTATGTTTTGTCACCGTTGATCGTCAATCTTGGTGAGGGACAAGTGAATGGTGTTTTGCTTGAGGTCGATGATGTTGCGTTGGCTGAATTTGATCGTCGTGAGCGTGGTTATCATCGAGTTGAGTTAAGAAACGATCAGATAGAGAGCCAAACCGAGTTTAAAGCGGATCAATCGATCTGGGTATACATCAGAGACGAAATCGAAGCGCCTTGTGAAAACAGCCCTATCGTTCAAACCTATGTTGATACTGTCATGGCAGGATGTTTAGAGGTGTCTGAAAGCTTTGCGGCGCACTTTGTGGAACATACACAAGGTTGGCACCATCCATTAGAAAATGATCGCCACCAGCCGAAATACGGCAACCTTGCTGGGGTTTCTGATCACCACCACAGTGTGATTGATGGCTTGATACTGACCGTTCGTAGCTAGTTGATACTCATAATTTGTCGGTCTACATAGCTTGTTGCACTTAGTCAGTGAGCTCGACCGTTAACTGTTCTAAATCGAGATTAAACAACTCAAACCTGTAAACACTTAAGGGGTTAGAGCTAACTTCGAACAAAAGAAAAAGCGCTAGGGGGAGCTAGCGCTTTTAAGACCAACTAAGTCCGTTTAGCCTGGTAGTTTTTTAAGCTATATCATTAGGATATAACCCATTTTTTTACTTAGGTAAATCAAAAAGCCTATTCTTTACGACTACTTTTAGTCGTAAATTAAGTATAGTCGGGTTGTGAAAAATAGAAGGTTTTATTTCGTTTATTTTTACCTTAGACACAAGGTTGAAAAGTAGAAAACCAGCTCAAATGAACTAACCTTTAATCATGATAGGAAATCTTGATGAAGGGCTATATGGATTCAGAGACGACCACCGCCAAATCCACTCCTCAAAAAGAACAATCAAACTTGTTATCGTCTTTACTTCATGAATTCAGAAGAAACAAACTGATTCTGTATTATGTTGCATTCATTGCCCCGTTTACCTTAATCATCAACATATTTGTTCCCGAGAATATGAAATATGACATCTATAGCTATATCGATGTTTTGATTACAATTTGCTCTGTCACTTTTACTGTTTGGGCTACGTATTACTATTGCTATTTAATGTTTAAACGAGAAAAAAAACCAACGATACGGTTAATAAAAAAAGTGAAATCGCTGCTATTTCCTATATCCAAGCCTATTTATTTTGTTTTGTTAATGCTCGTTTTAAACATCTCATTCTCGAGCTATACGTTTATAAAATCACTGATACCTCACTTCAATCCATACAATCTAGATCTTACCTTTTATCATTTAGATAAGTGGCTGCACTTCGGTGTATCCCCATGGGAAATAACACATTTTTTCCTGCCGAATGCGGCTTCAACTCTAGTGATTAATTTTCTATACAATTTATGGTTTTTTCTTATGTGGGGGATGTTACTTTTTTTCATTGTCTATCGGAAAAATGACCACCTGCGTAACCAATTTATCCTCACCTTTTTGATATCTTGGTTTCTCCTAGGTAACGTCATAGCGACGCTGTTGTCGTCTGCGGGACCCGCCTACTTTCACCACTTCTATGAACAAGATCTCTATCTTAGGTTAATGGAACGTCTACAAGCGCAAGACCTCCAGTTAAAGCAAGCGAATCTATTCCCACTTTGGATGCTATCCGCGCAGGATATGCTTTGGGATAGCTATGTGACAGGAATAAGAGGCAGAGGAACGGGCATATCCGCCATGCCAAGTTTGCATGTAACAATCGCAGTGTTAATGGCTATGACCACATTCCGGTTAAACAAAAACTGGGGATATATTGCGTGGGTTTACGCTTTCTTTGTCCAAGTTGGGTCCGTTCACTTAGCGTGGCACTACGCAATAGATGGGTATATAGGCGCTCTAATGGTAGTTGCTCTTTGGCACTTAATTGGTTATTTGCTAAAAAGAAACGCGTCATCAATCACTCAGCCGCAATGACAATCTCAACCGCTTGAGAGATCACTTTCCTCAAGTGAGTGTTTTTGTCATCTAATTGCTTTCCCTTACGATAAACCAGCTGTATATCAAAATCAGGAACATCTATCGGCGGAGCAACGGCTATCAGTGAACTGTCGACATTAGGGGCATTTCTAGCGACTAACTTAGGCACAATGCACAATAGCTTTCTGCCACTGATCAATCGTTTTACCGTTAAGAAGTTGCTTGAAGATATCGCCACTTTTCTGGTGTAGCCCAATTCAGACAATTTAGTATCAACTGCCGTTTTTAAGGCACCATTAGGAGACACTAAGGCGTGCTCCACAGAGACAAATGATTGTAATGACATAGGCAACTCAACATCCAAAACGGATGCATCAAGCAAGCAAACATGTTGCTCGGTATAGAGATGTTCAATGCCATATAGCTTAGGCACTTCACCAAAACTGCCTATCGCAATGTCTAGCTTAGCCTCTTCAAATACCTGCTGGTAATTGTTTCGATTAACGTTAAGAAATGCGACTTGAGAGTTTGGCGAAGCTTGTTTAATAAAATCGAAGATCATTGGGCCAAACATCTGTTCCGCGTAATCGGTAAGTCCGATCTTCCAGCTGCCTTTATAACTATCAACTTCGAACATTTTGGACAACAGAACTTCAGATTGAATAGTATTAAGCAACGCATCGACGGTGCTCGATAATTCAATGGCTCGGTCGGTCGCCTCCATCTTGCTACCGACACGCTCAAACAGAGGATCATCAAACAACTTTCGCAGTCTTTGTAAGCTATGACTCATCGCTGATTGGCTGACATAACAACGCTCAGCCGCTTTGCTCACACTGTTCGTTTTATACAGTGCCTGTAGTGCAATCAATAAGTTAAGATCAATTCCTTTCCAGTTAAAGTCAGCCACAAACCAATCCCATATCATTCATAATTATAATTAAAACAATTAATTTGAATCATAGTACAACTCCACCTAAATTACGCTAAACATTTATCTGGAATCGATCATGCTTTCAATTTTTAAAACCTTTTTCTGGCTTGGCTGGATTAGCTTTGGTGGACCAGCGGCACATATTGGCTACTTCCGTAAAACCTTTGTTGAGAAACTGAATTGGTTATCCGACGAAGAGTACGGGCAAATTGTCGCCCTCAGTCAATTTCTGCCGGGTCCAGGCTCAAGTCAGGTTGGCTTTGCGGTTGGTTACAAAAAAGGTGGCTTAACCGGTGCGATTGCCGCATTTGTAGGCTTCACCTCCCCTTCTGTCATCCTAATGTTGATATTGGCCTTAGTGAGCAACCAGTTGTTGGAAGCACCGCTTTTCATTTCAATCATCCACGGACTTAAGCTACTCGCAGTCGTGGTTGTAGCTGACGCCACTTTCGGCATGTACAAAAACTTTTGCCAATCAAAGGTAGCAACAGCACTGTGTGTAATCACCGCGATTGTTCTACTTTTGATTCCTGGGATCTGGCCTCAAGTCTTAGTGCTCCTATTTGCAGCGATGGTTGGCAGTAAGTTCTTAACCTCGCAAGACTCAAAAACAACGCCTTCGACACATAAGATATCCATAACACCGCTAGTGATTTTTGTAGCACTACTGATTGGTTTACCTCTGTTCAGTGCATACTCTCAAGGCATTGAAGTATTTGGTTTATTTTACCAAGCAGGTAGTTTGGTATTCGGTGGCGGGCACGTGGTTCTTCCATTGCTACAAAATGGTATTGGCGACCAACTGTCTCAAGATACCTTCCTAACAGGCTATGCCGCTGCGCAAGCTGTACCTGGCCCAATGTTTACATTAGCCACTTATCTAGGCTATGTGTTGATGCCATCGGCACCGATTACAGGTGCACTGCTCGCAACAGTTGCGGTGTTCTTACCGGGTTTCTTATTGCTACTGGCTGTACTGAAGAATTGGCAGGCGATTGCAAGCAAGCCTTTGGTGGCAGGTGCTCTTACCGGTGTGAATGCAGCAGTTGTTGGTCTATTGCTTGCGGCTCTATACCAACCCATCTTCACAAGCGCAGTGAGCAGCGGCATAGACTTCGCTCTGATCATTGTTGGTGTGTGGTTATTAAAAACCGTAAAGGTCCCGATTGTAGGGTTAGTGGGTGTGTTTATGTTGTTTGGCGCAATTACAGGTTTGGCGATCTAAGCTATCAATTAATAGACAGACAAATAAGAAGTGAGAGGTTTGATCGCTTACTTCTTGTTTTCCCGCTCTTCTTTCAAAAACTAAAAGCATCTTTCACTTCCTATAGTGGTTTAACCCCGTGGAAGTTGAAGAACAAATTGCAATCAATAAGCGGCACAAAGCTCAGCGGCCAAAATGATTTTTGGTGTTCAGGAAGGTAATACCTTAAGAAAGCGATTAAGTTATTGCATGGATTGACATGCTCTCTCGCCATAATGTAATCGTAATGCCACCCCTTCAGTAAGGCGTGTTTTCTTGTCGTCATATAGCGACCGATTTTCCAAGCGACCCCAGGATCGGTAGGAATCAAAATAGACAGAGTGCCTCCAGGCTTTAACACTCTTAACCACTCTTTAATCACCAAGTGAGGCTCGTATAAATGCTCCAATATATGGGTCGCGATAACACGATCGAAGCTATTAGTTTCAAAGTCTAATTGCCGAGCATTGGCCAAATTGAAAACAAGCTTACCGTTAGAACCAATATGATTGAGTTGCTCTTTTGCCACCTCAAGCGCCGCAGCATCGCCATCACTCACGATATACTCGTCAAAGGTGTGTTTGACGTGCAGCAAGTGTTCACCTGTACCGGAGCCCACTTCTAACACTCTCGAAAAGTGTTCACTTTCACCAAATGGCTTTTCACATGCTATATGACCAGCTCTCATCACATAACCCGTTGTATTGCCGTTATAAACTCGCTCATCATATTCGTCACTGAAACGAGATAAATAATCGATCCACTCTTTGTCTTCATCCTTGCTTGTTCTCATGCTTGATTCCTATTCAGATAGCGTTTTATCACTCGTTCGTAATATAGAAAGGATCCTCATCTCTCGCCTACCTCGTGATACGTTGTCGAGTATCAACCCACAGAAAAAAGACATCACCGCTATCAATGCAATTGAACTAGACAAAATAGCAGTAGGCACCCTTTCGACGAGCCCAGTATCGATGAAGTCGATGATAACGGGGATTCCTAAAACCAATGAAATGAAGCAAAGCAACATAGACAATACGCCAAAGAAGAACATTGGCTTTACATCTCTCAATAAGAACAAAATGAAATTGAGAATTTTGAGCCCATCACTAAAGGTATTCAATTTGCTGGCTGTGCCTTCAGGCCTTGATTGATATTGCGTCGAAACTTCTTTGATTGGCATATTATGATGTAGCGCATGAACGGTAAGCTCTGTTTCTATTTGGAAGCCATCACTGAAAATGGGTACGGTTTTGACAAATCGATGGCTCATAATTCGATAACCAGAAAACACATCACTCAATTGAGCATTGAATGCTAAATTAATCAGCGATGAAAACAGCTTATTTCCTAGGATATGCCCTTTGGGATAAGCCATTGAAGCTCGCTCTCGACTTCCAATAATCATATCGAGTTTTTCATTATCCAATTGTTCGATCAGCGCAGGGCATATTGACGCATCGTAAGTGTCATCACCATCAGCCATCACATAGATATCAGCATCAATATCAGAGAACATTCGCCTGACAACCTCTCCTTTACCTTGGCGAGGCTCATGTCGAACAATAGCCCCAGCTTGCAAGGCCTCGTTTACCGTGTTGTCGGTTGAGTTATTGTCATAAACATAAATAGATGCATCAGGTAAAGCCTGCTTAAAAGACATAACTGTCTTCCCAATAGCACCCGCTTCATTAAAACATGGGAGCAATACTGCTAATTTCTGCTTATTCATTCTCACCCCTCACTTTAAAAACTCGGTAACCATCCTTAACTCCGTCGTATGTCACCTCTAGCCAATCTGGAACATTATCCCCATGAAGCCTTTTAACTAGAGAATTATCGCTTCCCGACGCCTCCAGAAGAGATAAATGAGGGTCATTACCAATCAATATATAATCAACCCTTTTGTCTATTATTTCTTTTCTTGCTAAGAGCATGTCCTCTTCTAGCATCACTTCAATTAGGAATTGGTTGCCAGCAATATTTCGATGGTAAGGCGCTGCAATGATACTGTTGTTGGTTTTTGCTAGTACAGGAGCGCCGGTTTCTATCCCAGAAAGAATTGTATGTGAATTAATACCGTTATCTTTTAATACTTTAAATATATCTGGTGGGTTTTCTATATTATCAAAAACAGTGGTTACTTTTTCTTCTGGTGACAAAATAACAATAAAAAGTGCTAAAGCTAAAGGAGCACCAGAGAAGATAACAATAATTTTTAAAACTGAATATCTAACAACATCGGACAATTTTATAATAAAGTATGCTTGAAAAGGTGCAGCTAAAACAAAGCACAGCCTCATTATTCTAATCTGCCAAAATAGCGCAAGAAATAAATTAAACATAAAGATGATGTACAATATTATTGCATGGTGGTTTTTTAACTTAAATATCGGGGATAGAATTGCGGGAACCAATAGCAACGCATAGTTTTCAACAGAAAATAAACCATGGGTTGATATATAACTAGCAACAGATTTAGCTTCCGTGACTTGATCAAGCCAATACATCTTAAGTATTGGAGGGTAATCAATTAATAAAGCACTAGTAAGTGATGGGTAAACAATAAAAACAGGAAGTAAACACAACAAACCAAGAGTAATAAACAGGAAAGTCCTTTCAATTACACTCTTATCATTACTCGCCAACCTGTGATAAAAATGAACAAACAACCAACCACTAAAGAATAATATTATAATAATAAATGATACTTCATCATATTTTAAAACAAAAAACTCATCGTAAGGCCTATTCAATAAAACAGTAATAGATGACAAAAACGTACAAGTAGCGTATAGCTTGGAGATATAACTAAAGTATCCGTTATTAAAAAAACTGAAATAGACCGTATAAAGAAAAAAGAACGGAAAAAACAACAATAGATTATCCACACCCGTCCACAAAGATAAAGATAGGAAAGTGGATTGTATATAAACACGCCATGATTGATTGAGATTGCGAGTAGTAAGAGGTGTAACTGAAAGAAACAGTGCTGCTAATATAAGTTGAATATTATGGTGATCAATAGAACCTGGCAGGAAATGAATAATTGAAGGAGAGGAAATAGCAAACATCATACTTATGAAACGATATTTGCTCCCAAAGTATTGGTCACATAAATAGAAACATGATAATGCGTAAAGTAACAAGTAAAACAATGGCACAACAGAAATCGAGATTGAATAAGCAAGACTATCATCAATTATAAATAGCAATGGGAAAGCGACTATAGATAACATTAGATCAGGAAACCGAGACCAATGAATAATAATGCCATCGAGAGCATTGAAATTACTCATCGGTTCTAAGTACCAATGACCACTTTTCATCCACGCTTGGAACTGAACATAACGCATATAATCATCGTTATCATTTAGATTGAGTGCGGATACTGCTTCCCACTTGTAAAACAGTATCACTGATGCGCAGGCAAACCAAAAAATAGAGATTACAATGACATCTTTATTAAAACTTTCACGGTTAGGCAATATAAAGATCCTTTTCATTGCACTAAAACTGGCGCTAAGTAGTTATTGCTTCATCTCTCTTACCTCTGATAGCGCTCTATTCAGATTTTCATTGGCGATTTTGTAATAAGAGGGTTTCTTATCAATAGCTTGTTGAAGGTAAGGAACGGCTTCATCTGGTCGACCTTGAATAATTAAAAAATACCCTACATTGTTCAGAGCTTCAGGTGCATCCATATGACGCATAAACACATTTATCGCTTTTTTCACATCACCTGATGCCAAATAAATGAGCGCAAGGTTGTTTTGAGCCTTTTCATTGTTCGGTTCTATCTCTAAAGCCGAACGAGTATATTGATACGCTTCTTTGTAGTTACCGTACATGTAATGGGAATACCCCATATTCAGTAGAGCTTTCACTGATGTCTTATCGATAGTCAGCGATTTTTTAAAGTATTCTTGTGCGATTTGATGTTTTCCATCGACATCTTCCAGCACGCCAATACCCATAAAGGCTGATGCAGGAGACATACTGTCAACCTTCAAAGCGGCTACTTCACTTTGACTTAAGGCTTGGTAATTTGTAATCGTTTCACTACTTTTTAAACGAACTTGGTCTGCATTGATCGCCTTAAAGAAATAGCTTCTTCCCTCATCTGTACGACGCTGTTTGGTATATAAAACGCCTAACTGCTCCAGCACTTCCGTATGCGCCGGGTTAAAATCTAATGCCGCCAAATACGCTTTTTCTGCCAGTGCATAATTGCCTCTAGATGAATGAATCCGGCCGATAGTAAACAACGTTTTATCGTGAAACTCTTGCTCAGGAAAAGACAGAGAACGAATGTATTCGTAAAGAGCTAAATCGATATTGTTATCCCTTAAAGCTACATCACCGCGCATAATGGCTTCTTTTTCACTGACAGGGGGATCGTCACTGGTTAAGGTGTCAATTGGCTTCCCCGAATACAACTCGGCATCAAACTGATTGGTTGGTTCATCAGAAGAGGCACACCCTAAAATTAATAACGGCAGTAAAAGTAAAACCATTCTATTCATTAGCATCATAAACCGACTCCTGGCGCACTCAATGCGTCCATAACAATCATCATCCCAGGTCCTAGGGCAACAATAAAAAAACAAGGCCAAATAAATAACAACATAGGAAATAACATCTTAGTGGGTATTTTTGCTGCAATTTCTTCCGCAGCTTGTTGCCGCTTATCTCGAAAATCTTCGGTATAGTCTCGTAAAGTTTGCGCCAAGCTCCCCCCCATTCTTGAGGCATGAGACAGCAAGGATACGAGTCCGTCTAACTCATGAAGTCCCGTTCGTTCAACGAGCTGACTCAAAGCATCTGGCATGGTGACACCTGCTTGTATCTTGGCAAAAACAGTATCCAACTCATCGGCAAGTTCGGGCTGTGAAATGTATAGTTCGTTAGCAACTCGTCCTAGCGCAGCATTAAAACCAAGACCGGACTCTGTACAAACCACCAGCAGATCAAGAGCATCTGGTACACCATTCTTGATCTTTCTCTGTCTATCTTTTTGCATTTTACTCAATATAAAATTGGGTAAAAACGTACCGACAAAGATACAAGTCACGATCAATAAGTTGTTGTAACTGCCCCCTATCGCTAAATAAAACACCATAAATGCACAAACAAACCCGACAAGGGCTGACAGTACTTTGAAAGCATAAAAGACAGAAAGCGCACTTTTTTCATGGTATCCGGCATGCATGAGTTTTTCTGAGTAAGTTTCGTTGTCTTTTTTATTCCCTCGTCCAATAAATGGCGTTAACGACTCTAACGTATTGGTAAAATCGTAAGGTTTTCGACTACTCGTATGACGACCACTGGATATCTGCTTTAGCTTTTTATCCAACGGGGAGCGAGTGCCTACAAAAAGAAAACCAAGCGTGAGGGTCAGTAACATAGTGGTCAGCAAGATCATCCCGTACAGTAAGGCTTGGCTACTGATCCCGAACTCAGAGAGTGCTTGCTTCCATACATCTAAATCAAAGAATTCCATAATCTATATCTCGATATTTATTATTTTTCTTATCCACAACGCCCCAATAGCCAACAAAATAACCCCAATACTGACCATCGATATTCCTCTAGGGTCGGTATACAAAGGTTCTATGTATTCTGGGTTTACGAATTTAAGGCCGAAAAACAGAACAAAGGGAGAAAGAGTCAGTATCCAGGCAGAAAGCCGACTCTCAGCAGAGAGAGTTTTGATTTTTCTTTCTAGTTTAAAACGCGCTCTCAGTACTTCAGATACTTTTTGCAGATTCTCAGAGAGATTCCCCCCAGTCTCTTTCTGCAGCATGACTGCACTAGAAAAAGCCAACATCGAAACCGTGGGTGCTCTTTCTGTCATTTGCATAATAGCGAGCCTCAAATCGTAACCGTAGTTCAACAAGTTGTAGGTGTTCTTAAATTCAACGCCAATAGGTTCAGGCATCTCCTCACCCACCTCATTGAAAGACTGAACCAATGGCTGACCTGCTTGTAAAGCTCTCCTGATAATATCCAAAGCTTCTGGTAACTGTTCTTCGAATCGTGCCATTCTGTATGTCACTCTGTTTTGAACAAACAAGTAAGCAACAACCCAAGCAAAGACAAAAGCCGCTACACAAATGAACCACACTTGATTTGATACTAAAGCAACCAAAGCCAACAAAGTGGCGCACAAGAACACAATCAATAAGAAGCGACTTAAAGTGATCTTCAGCCCCGCTAATTCCAGCATACGTTTTAGGTCTGCAAAGAAAGGAATGACAATCAACTTCCGGTCAAGTGGTGATAGTTCTTTGTTGTAGTGATCTTTTAAGAGCGACAAACTCTCTTCATCAATATTTCTTTGTGTCTCTTTTAAGCGACGAGTCAACTCTTTGTGCTTAGCTTTTTTTCCGGCAGCTGGCAATAATAAGGCTTGTGAAATAAACAACACCGCAACAAACAATAGAACCAATGAAACTGTTACGCTATCCATAATCCGCTCCTCAGCTATGTGATTCGGTAAAGAGCTCAAACGGCAAATCAAGACCACGCTTCACCAATTGGTCATGAGACTGAGGCACCACACCGGTTGCTGTGTAATAACCTAAAATATTGCCATGCTCATCGACACCTTGACGCTGAAAGTGGAAGATCTCAGACATCGTGATGACCTCTCCTTCCATACCATTTATCTCTTGAATGCTCACCATACGGCGCTTACCATCTTCCTGCCGCTCCATCTGCACAACTAAATGGATAGCAGAAGCAATCTGCGCTCTGAGGTTTTTGGTAGAAATGTTCCAACCAGCCATCGAAAACATATTCTCAACACGGCTTAGAGCATCACGGGGGGTATTGGCGTGAATAGTGGCAAGAGATCCATCATGACCAGTATTCATAGCCGCTAACATATCGACAGCTTCGCTACCACGCACCTCACCAACCACAATTCGATCCGGTCGCATACGTAAGGTGTTTTTTACCAATTCTCTTTGACTAATCTCCCCTTTCCCTTCTAAATTAGCAGGGCGGGTTTCTAGGCGAATAACATGGGGTTGTTGAAGTTGTAACTCGGCAGAGTCTTCTATAGTAATGATTCGTTGGTCTCGAGGAATGAAACCAGAAAAGATATTCAGTGTGGTTGTTTTCCCTGACCCCGTCCCTCCTGAAATCAAGATATTAAGCTCACCTTTCACTGCAGCCTCCACAAACTTAGCCATTTGTGGAGAGGCTGATTTATACTCCAGTAAATTATCCATAGTTAAGCTATCCACAGCGAAACGTCGTATGGATACCGATGGGCCATCTAAAGCAAGAGGTGGGATAATCGCATTCACACGAGAACCGTCGGCCAATCGAGCATCCACCATTGGAGAAGCCTCATCAATTCGACGCCCCACTTGGCTAACAATACGGTCAATGATGTTTCTAAGGTGTCGGTCATCTAAGAAAGTATAGGGTGTCTTTTCTAATTTCCCCCCTCGCTCAACGAACACACTCTTAGGTCCATTCACGAGAATATCGGATACCGTTTTATCTGCTAATAACGGTTCTAACGGCCCCAGTCCAAACACTTCATCCTCGATTTGCTTGATAACTCTTTTTCGACCTTCAGCACTCAGGGCATGACTTTGATCGTCAGCCATTAGCTGAACAATCGCTTCATGGAGGTCGACTTTAGCACGCTCTTTATCAAGGCTAGAAAGCAAACCAAGGTCGAGTGTTTCTAAGAGCTGCTTATGGAAATAGTGTTTAATTGATAATTCTTGTTCTAAGACTTTTTTTGCTTCATTAACCGATTTTTCTTGTTCTTCTCTGGCATCTAGCCCTTTTAAAGCAACTGAATCACTAGCATCACCTTGAGGAAAGGCAGCAACGTTTTCGCTCTCCTGCTGCGAAAATTGTTCTGCTTTTTTTTCAAACTCCGGATTTATATTTTTTCGTTTAAAGAACATAACGATCCCTCATCTATATGCTTAGAACAAACAATCTATGAAAATATCTTTTTGAGCCAACTCTTCTCTTCTTGTTCCGGAGGAGAAAGGATGTGAGATAAATCGATGATCGACCGTGTAATCGAACTCTTCTTTTTTGACTCAACCAAAGGCTGACCTAAATTGGCACTCTCTAGTGCCACTTTAAAATCGTTAGGCATTAAATGGATATCATGCTTTCCAACGGTCTGTTCTATATCCGATAATTTAATGGTTTGTCGTTTCTCATAACGATTTACGATGATCTCTATTGCATCTTGTTGTAATCCGTACTCAAACTTCAGCGTTCTTACTAAACGGTTACTGTTTTTAACAGACACTAAGGTTTGTTGAGCAACAAGTAGCACCTTAGTCGCAGGGGAGATAGCCGAAGCAAAGATATGATCCAAGCCTCGAGAGAAATCAATGATAATGTAGCGATAGAAACGGCGTAGTACAGGTAATAACTTTCCAATTTTCTGGGCGTGCTCATAATCATCCGCGTTGTTTTCATGCTTGAAACTTAAAACATGCAACCCAGATGTATGCTTGTTCACTAAACTTCCTAACGACATTTCATCCAAATCATTAGAACTGTCGATGGCATCCGAAATACTGTAGGACGGCGTGATATTCAAATATTCTGGAATAACACCAAACTGGAGATCAATATCAAGCAACAGCACCTCATTCGGGTGATAACTTGCTATTTCTACGGCTGTATTGAGCGCTAAGGTTGTCGCCCCCATACCACCTTTAGTATTGATAAATAAAAACACTTCACCATAACTAGAGTTTTCAATTTTCTCCGCTGCAGTTTTCTTAAGTAGCGGTAAAAGACCTGAAATTGAAATGTCATGAGATAGAAAATCAGAAGCACCAAGTCTTAGCGCTATTTTCAATGAGCCGTTATCACTCTCATCACCAAACACAACTAAAGATAAATCATGCTCTTCTAACTGTAGGTTGTAGCTTTGAAGATCCACCATTTTCTGAGCCCAACCACCACTTGCTTCAACAAAAATAAGATCGGGAGCATCTATATTTTTCACATACTCTTCAGTCATACCTAGCAAAGAAAAAGAGTCGATATGAACATTTCGACAGCGTTTTAATTGCTGTCTCATATGTGCATGAAATTTTTCGTTGCTATAGATAAGCCATACATTCAAGTTGGTTTTAAGGCGAATCGCATCGTCTTCACTTGGTAAAATATCAATTGCTTCGCCCATACTACCCACCCTGTACTGGTTCCGGACACCTTGTCCTAGTATTTGTTTCAGCCTTTATCACACCCAAATTCTCAGCTGGTAAAATTGTCTCAAACGCAGGGGCAGTAAGAAAACCATTGGCCCCTAAAAAGCTTAGGTTACTGATCAGTTGAATGCCATAACCTATAGCTCTTGCTCTAACAAACTTGATCGCACTCAGGTTCGCTTCGAAATCAGAAGTAATTTCAACGCCAGAAGCATCTAAGTACGCGACCTCCAAATTACTATCACTAAAGCCTAGTAGTGGTATGTCTTCTACGACAACCCCCGCAATGTTATCGCGATCTAGCACGTAACAAACGGTCGCTAACCTAGCTGCTTTTCTGGTCGCCTCATTAACAATCTGCAATGAAAATACGTAAGCCCCTAAAGCTAGAATCAGAAAAATCAGCAAAAACACCAACCAAGAAACAATCGTAAATTCGATGATGGCTAAACCGCTATGTTTCTTGATTGACTCCATCAAAAAACCCTCATCACGGACGACACACTCAAGGGAATTGATAAACTTTCAGATGAAAATGGGACAGATAAGAAATGAGGAACATACTCATAATTCACCGTTATTCTCACATAACTGTCCGCAGTGGGAGGAGTAACAACCACATCAGAAGTTGCAAGACTAGAAAGTATGGCTGTACCTACCGTGTTTTTCCCGTAAACCACGATGTTTTGAATTTCCGCAGTCGGCGCCAATGCTCCACCTTGTGTTCCATAAACTTCGCTAACTGCGTATCGAGCCCCATTTTGAACCGATTTAGATATCACATTGTAATGAATTAGAATGTTTCCCAACTCAAGAACCAACACTAAGAAAAACAATAAAACTGGTGTTGCAATCATCATTTCAATAGCTGCGAGACCTTGCTGCTTGTTTAATTTCCTATTCATAACTAAGAGCCTCCCCCATCAGGGTCTTTATACAAAACAATTTTGTATGGACCTTCAGTTGATGATTCAGAACCACCAGAGCCACCAGCGACACTACAAGAATGTATAAACTCACCAAATACTGCTGGGGTTCCTGAATTGTTACTTGGTGCCTTTTGCAATAAGAAGAAACACCCTATTTTCTGCACGGTAAAACTGGTTACTCCACCACTTTTACCCGAACAATCGACCATCGGAATTGGAAGAATGCGTCGCCATGCTGTACCACCAGAAACACAACCCGAACCATTGTTTGTAATACATGCGTTTGTGTCTGACTCATATTGAGCATAGGTATAAGAGCCATCAAAATTAATGTCGCCCGTTTTTTTATCTATCTTAATTTGGGAGTTAGGCTCGGTAGTGACATAATCAGAAGGATAAGCTGAACTTGATAAACCACCACCATAATCACCAAAGCGAGTGTTCAACCCATCAGCAGTGGGGCCGACAGTTCCCCCGGGCTTGGTAGTGACACTATCGCCAATAGCTACGGAGTAGTCGTAATAACCAGCCAACGCCTCTTTTACTGTTTTTCCCCCAGACCCAAAGTCCAGCAAGTGATAGTTACCATTCCCCATTTGTGACAGTTTTTTATCACCCACTTTTAGAGCATGAACGGTTCCTACTTCATAGCCAAATACATTGGTAATTGCTTCACCGGTCGCATCATCATAGCCGTCTTCATTGATGTCATTATCTGAAGTTCCATCACCAATACATACTCCAATAGGTACAATGTTGTTGACGACTTGCAGTCCAGAACTAGGCCCAGCAACCGCTGTTGCCGATACATCTTTAGCTAAACCAAACATCTGAATGAAAAATTCATCCATATCCAGTGAACTAACATTAACGCGAACATAAACATCATCATCAGCACCAAACGTAGTTGTCCCCGCAAAACTTTGAGGGTCATTGGAGTATTCAACACTTACCACTGCTGTAGAAAAATTAAATTCATGATTACCAGAAGCTCCCGCCATAGCATTCAATGTTGATGTAACTTCTGCAGATACCGCAGCCTGGTCTTTGCTGTTATCCAATATAGTGGCTGCAGCCAATGCAGCGGAGTCAACCGCATTCTGTAAGCGCGTTTTATTCACTAGCATATGGTTGATGTCCACCGCCAAAGCAGACACCGCAAGGAATACGAGTAACGCAATGGTCACAAAGATGACCACCAAACCTCCCTGCTTCTTGGGACTATTTGATACTTGATACGACATAAAGTACCTCCACGCTAATTAAAGCTTTGTAAAACCTGGCTATTATTTCCGGAAAGATCCTCATCACCTTTGCCCACATAGCTGTCATAACTAGCTTGCATACGCTCACCAGTCCCATCAGGTAAAACTTCCAAGTTCTCTTGAGTCGCGTTCGGGTTGTACGTTTGTTCCACTTTCAACTGAACAACCGACTGCCCTAAAGGCGCGTCATTCGCACAACCAACTAATACCAGTGCGAGAAAGACCATCATTGTTCTAATCATATCTATCTCCTTACAAATCATGACCGAATGAACCTTCACTACCACCATCAGTTGGTGTGATAGGTTTAGAAGAACTTACATTACTGTTGTCTTCAGAATCAGAAGGCTCAGCAATATAAGCGCTTCTACCTAACAAGTAATATTCCAGGTCATTCGGGTCAACAAAGGCATCAGTTGGCAGTGTGACTTTGCTTCTGTCTACGGGTTTAGCGAGCCTAGGCGTAACAAGAATGACAAGCTCTGTTTCGCCAGATACATACTCTTGACTATTGAAGAGCTGACCTAAAATTGGCACATCCCCAATACCTGGCATTTTGTTACTGACGTCCCGCACGTTTTCACTCAGAAGCCCCGCAATACCAATAGTTTGTCCATCCGCAAGTTCAAGCGTAGAAGAGGCACTTCGACGTGTGATTGGAGGGATGAAATACGTCGCATTCGTCGAACCAGGGTCGATAGTCAATGAACTGCTGTTCGCAATTTCACTCACATCCACAGCCAAGTTTAGATTGATCTTTTTATCACTCAGAACCGTTGGGATAAATTTCAGACCGACCCCATACTCTTTATATTCAATCGTAATACCATCTTCATCTGGCACAGGGATAGGGAATTCACCACCCGCTAAAAACTCAGCCTTAGATCCACTTAATGCGGTTAAGTTAGGTTCAGCTAATACTTTCGCTACACCATTCTGTTTTGCTACATCCAGGGCGAATGTAAACAGGGTATTACTATCAATGAACGAGCCTAAAATCCCGTAATCAGTAGAGGTTGGAATATCAAAGACAGGCGTAGCCCCTAATACACCAGCAGGAACCGATGATGCACCCCATGAAAAGTTAGAGCCACTGGTCTGGAAGAAGTGGAAATTGGCATCGAACTTTCTCACTAAGCTTCGCTGAACCTCGGCGACCGTCACTTCTAACATGACTTGTTGAGCGCCACCAATCGACATTAAATTGATGACTCCGGTGGCAGCAACTTGCTCACTACCACTCTCTTTAGAGTCGTCTGCAGCTTGCCCTGCTGCGTAAGTTTCAGCAATTCGCATGGCAACATTCATCTTCTGTTGGTTGCTAATTTGCCCACTCAGTAACAAACGATTCTGCGCGCTGTGAACCTCTATAGTCTCATCAGGAAGAAACTCATACAGCTTGGACTTCAAACTATTTAAGTCATGAGTGACCTCGATATTAATCGACTCAATCAACTGTCCTCGTGAATCCCAAGCCATCAGATTTGTCGCACCTAACTTTTTACCAATCAAAAACACTTCGTTAGATTTTAAAATTACGATATCCAAAACATCAGGATCACCAAGTGAAACCTTGCTCGCTTTGCCGGATAACACCACATGTGTAGATTTATGGTGTGGAACCGTCACTGTTTTTCCCGTTTGCAATGCAGCAACACTTGCGGTCGAAAAACAAATCAGGCTCAAAAATAACGCTAATATAATTCTCATATCTCACCTCAATCCTTGACGCGCACACTGGATGTTTCCGTACCCTTGATAATGGTGACACTGGGTCTAGGCACGTATCGACGAACGACTTTTTTATCAACCTCATGAGGGTTTCTTAAGGTAAGCTGAATACTGCCTTTGCTCTTCGCCGTAAGAAGCTTCTCTGCATCTTTTGGGGTCACCTCAAGTGTTACCGCTCGAACTATGATAGGGCTGTTTTCTTTGGTTCTTGCTGTTTGGTCTACTGCTAACACTTTAATATCTTTCAACACTGTTCGAGTCGCCGCAGAGTTTTTGCCATAGGAAACGGTATTAAGAATATCGACCTTGTTTCCTGGTAATAGAAACCCTGCCACACCAATAACATCATCGACTCGAATAGTTACTGCTCGCTTATTTTCAGGAATCAACGCAGCGAGTGTTGAACCTTCACCAGGAACGGTAAAGCGCAACTTATGAAGCACCTCTCCTGCGTAGATAGTATTGGCGACAACTTTTCCAATTAGCTCGTTTTGATCTGAGTAATTATTTTCATTGATCCAATCCACTTCCATCAGCTTCGTCGTTAAGTACTGATCTTCAATTACGGTTCCAGCTTCAATTTCTTGAGATGCGACTACAACCGGGTGACGTTCAACCTCTTCAACTTCGATCGTCGGTTGAACTTGGTTATCCATCCATTGCTTAGCAAAAAATACAGCCGCTAAGCCGAATACTACGGACAGTAAAAACAATAGGAATACCTGACTCTTATTCATTATTTTCTTCCTCGTGTCCATCAGAGGTAAAATAGACTTCCCATGCCATGGAAAGAATATCGAAAGTAATAACGGGCGGGAGTTGCTCAAATGAAAGAATATCTTTGCTAATACCAGCGAGATCTTTAGGTAAGCAAGGGAAAAGCGGCACTTTGTATAGCGTGTGCATTTGAGACAATCGCTCAAAAAAACCATCTTGAAGTTCTACCCCTTTATCAGAAACGACACTCATCCATAAAGCTTCATAGTCTCGTTGGCAAAGAGGTTTAAATTCAATTTTATAACCCAACCGACGCAAGAACGCTGGGTCACTGATCTTATCCGGGTTTAAGTTGGTAGAGAAAGCGAGTGTGAGCACAAATGGCATCGTAACTTGCTGTCCATTCGGTAACGATAAGTAATCGAAGTAGTGCTCCATAGGTACAATCCAGCGATTAAGGAGGTTGTCCACTGGCATTGGTTGACGCCCGAGGTCATCAATAACCAAAATCCCATTATTTGCCATCACTTGTAAAGGCGCTAGCCAAACTCGGCTGTTCTCAGAATGATTAACTTCGAGCATATCCATGGTCAACTCTCCACCCACCTGGATATTGGGTCTTTCACAATTGAGCCAACGCTTGTCGTACTGATCTTTGAGAGAAACCAATGTTTCACTACCGTTACTGTCTAGCGGTTTATGATGTTGCGTAGAAAAAACTTTAATAATATTACCGAAGGCGTAAACGGCATAAGGGATAAACACCGAAGTATGCAAAGCATTGACGATACGTGTTGCTACAAACGTTTTCCCCGTACCAGCATGCCCATAAAGAAGTAGAGCCCTGCCGGAATTAATTGCAGGTCCCAACACTGATATCATTCTGTCGACTCCGTAGACGTCACTAAGAGCCGCTTCAACATGCGGTCGAGTAACCAATTCAGAGCGCAAATCTTGTTGATTCACAATATTGCTATATTGAGAGAGAGATACAGGAACAGGTCCTAAGTAAGCATCTCGAGTGAAAGCTAAATCCGCTTCTTCTATGCCTTTTTCAGACAGTGAATAACGGACATGGCTGTGTGAAGATGAGTCTAACGTTAAAGCTGAAGTTGGTTGAAAAACTTCAATGAATGATTTTTGTCTAAGTACCGCAAGTCCATTTTCTACAATATGTGTAACCACACATAAATAGTTAGATAGATCCAATACATCTGACTTAGGGTAAGCGGACAGGTGTTTGAGTAATAAATTTTCAATCACAACCTCAGGTACACCAAGCATTTCAATGGATGTAGGAACCACAGGAGCTGATATTTGAGGCTTTAAATTACTCGGGGACGGTATCCCACTAATATCCATATGTTCTCTCCAACACATCGAATAATGATTCAATTTAAATTACGTAAAATAGCTATACATCGCTAAGCCTATAACAACTGAAGGTGCGAAAGGCATCGTCACCTTATTTGAATACCGAGAATGAACCGTAGACACATTCTTTGTTCTGGTTGACATTCCACTAACTAACATTAGTTTTTCTTCAAAATAGTTTCTAACGGTCAGAGATTCACTGTTTGCACTATTATAGAGCAAGTAAAATGTAGCGATTATCCCTGCGGCAATGAGAATATAATAAGAAATATCAAGCAAATTACCCCAACCGACATACAGGCCTATCACACCCAATAGCTTTACATCACCAGCAGACATTGCTCGTAAAAAATATAAACAAAGCCCTGAAAAGAAAAAGGTTGCAGCGCCAACTAAAGAAGTCGTAAGTGAATCCCAAGAAATTCCGCCATTAATCAATAAAATAAAGTACAGTAATACAAATAAAATCAGAGCTTTATTTGGTATCCGATTTTCTTTCACATCGAAGACTGAAACAACAATTAATAGCACCCAAAAAACCAGAGATTCACTTATCATTCATTTATATACCTGACACAATTATTATGAATTTACTGAATAAGGCTGTAGCTATACCAGAGAATATGGCCCAAGCAAAAATGACAAGTAAAGCAGCACCGATAACGTACTCGACAATAGTTAGTCCTTTCTGCTTTCTAATTCCCTTTTTATTCATAGTGTCTACGGGGCTGTTGTCGTACTAATAGCATTAACAATAGCACTGAGTTTCGCTGACAATACATTACCAATTCCACTGAATATGGTTGTCAACCCTAACACGAGCATAGCAGCACCGATCACATATTCGATGACCGTTAAACCTTCTTCATCATTCATAAATTCTTTAATGTTTTTCAATAGGTTATTCATAAGAATCTCTCCTTGATTTACGTATCAGGTTTTATTTACCTGTAAACTAAATCTAGAGCTGAACGATATATTAGGTTAGGATTATTTTGCCATTTACTTGCACTTTCTTGTGGTACTTCTAATCTAATTACTATTACTTGTTATTCGGTTGTTTTTAGACAAAAAAACCGATATGAAACGAAGATTATATTAATATGAAAATAGTAACTCCGTTATTGTCGGACAAAGATAGTGATTTCAACTCCGTTATTATTAATAAAATAGGCCACTATTTTTCTATTAAAAACTTCAAACAAGACATATCTATAATCAGTAACTTAGATGTAAGATTGGTATTTTTCATATTGAATAGCGCAGATAAAATCCAACTACTTACCATGGCTTTATCTATTTGCGAAAATTTGAACAAAAGAATTGTCATTATTTGCTCTGACCCGTTACCTAATATCGTTCGAAATCATAAGAATATATTTTTCATCATAGAAACAAACAGTAATCATCTGACCAGTCAATTCGAAGAGCTTAAGGCCAAGACACAGCATATGTTCGAGTCCCACTTCGATATCGACAGAGACACAAACAACAACAACCAACTGCCTGTAAAGGTCTTCACATCCGAAGTTATTAACTTTGTGATGGACAACATCAACAAAGAAATCAGAGAAACAGAGATCGCCGAGAAATGTCACTGTTCAACCACCTATTTTTCTAAGAAGTTTCATCTACACTTTGGAGTAAGCTTTAGAGACTTCGTGTGCGATAAACGCATTCTACTTGCCAAAAAGTTAATCGAGGCAGATACCGAATCAAAAATTGCTGTCATTGCCTATCAATGTGGATACAAGGATGTGTCATATTTCTCGAGAATTTTTAAGAAACGGACTGGAGTAACGCCTGCAAGTTACAGGCGAGCCTGCACAGATAACGGAAAACAAAGAACATAAACGCTAATTTTACTCCCTAAAAGAAAAAACCATGGTACATTTAACATGATTTTAACAAAAATAACTTAGCGAAAAACATGGAGTTAGACAATGATTCAGCCTAACGAGTTTAGCCAAGAACAAGCAACAGCTCTCTCTACACCCAATGACATGATTTTAAAATGGGCAGAAGAACGCCCCGATGAGGTCTATTTAAAACAAATTATTAATCGCCAATTTGTCGAATTTACTTTTAAAGAAGTGGCCGACAAAGCACTGAAACTGGCGTCAGCATTAGAAGGACTCGGAGCCCAACCCGGTGATCGAGTCGCTCTCGTATCGAAAAACTGTGCGGAGTGGTTTATCTGCGATCTTGCCATGATGTTAGGAGATTTTGTCAGCGTCCCAATCTTTCCAACAGCGGGTGCCGATACCATACAGTACTGTATTGAACACAGTGAAAGTAAAATTGTGATTGCGGGTAAACTCGACGACCCTAAGGCCACTCAAAAAGTACTGGATGATAATCCAAACTTGGTGAGTATCTCACTTCCCTACGATAGCGCAGCGAAGTGCCAACATACTTTCGAACAACTCATCGATACCCATGAACCCTCAACCAAGCGTCCTCAGCATCACGATGATAAAGTAATGTCGCTTGTTTATACTTCGGGTACATCAGGGCTACCAAAAGGCGCGATGCTCACATACGGCGCCTTTACGTGGTCAGTTCAACGGTTGATCGATCATATTGGTATCCAACCCGGCGATCGCTTGTTCTCTTATCTACCGCTTGCCCATATTACAGAACGCGTTTACATCTTTGGCTCATCGGTAATGGGCGGTATAGTCACTGCTTTCCCGGAGTCTTTAGATACCTTTATTGATGATGTGAAAATGCATCGCCCTACTCTATTTATTTCAGTTCCTCGCTTATGGACTCTGTTCCAGCAACGAATCCAAGATAAGCTTCCGCAGAAGAAACTGAATTTATTACTTAAGATTCCGTTTATCAACAACATCATTAAGAAGAAACTGGCTGATGGCCTAGGGTTAGATCAAGCCCGCGTTTTGGGATGTGGTTCAGCTCCGGTATCACCGGCTCTACTCGCATGGTATGAGAGTGTTGGTCTACACATTACCGAGGCTTGGGGAATGACAGAGTCTTTCGCCTACAGCACGATTAATCACCCGTTTAGAGCCGACAAAATTGGTACTGTGGGTAATGCTGGTCCGGGCATCGAACTCAAAATTGCAGAAGATGAAGAAATTTTGGTTCGAAGCAAAGGTATGTTCTCTGGCTATTACAAAAATGACATAGCCACCCAAGAGTCTTTTAACTCTGAGGGATGGCTTCATACTGGCGATATTGGTGATATCGACAGCGAGGGCTACCTAACGATCCGGGGACGTAAAAAAGACACCTTTAAAACTGCGAAAGGTAAGTTTGTGGCTCCAGTGCCAATCGAAAACAAACTGTTTGAATACAGCCGCGTAGAAATGATGTGTTTGATCGGCTTAGGCTTACCTGGTCCTATCCTACTAGTGGTACCGCATGACTTCCCTAATTTTGATCGAGCTCGTTATGAAAGAACAAGTAAACGTGTCATTGAAAAAATGAACGAACTGTTAGCCTCGCATGAGAAGATCAAAGGGGTACTGATGATTAAGGAACCGTGGAGCATCGACAACGGTGTACTTACCCCGACTCTCAAGATAAAGCGACATATCCTTGAGCAGAAATACCATGAAATCGGTCATAACTGGCCGAAAGATAAATTGGTGGTTTGGGAAGAATAACCATTACTTGCACCTAACACTGAATAAAGAGTGCTACTAAACTGAAATTGGCACTAAGAGGGAGCTTAAGAGCTCCCTCTTTTTATGTAATTCTACTTCCTAATGACTGTTCTTCTTACTGACAGTCTTAACGCAAGCAATAACCCGCAGACAAGTATTACAAGGTTAACCTGATAATTACGTCTAACATCTCATCAAAACAAGGGCCTAATGCCTCTTCATCGATGGCATGGCAATACACCCCTTCAAGCTGAGCAGGATCATAGTCGGAACTCAGGTCCGGATCATCTAAAAGCGCGCTAGAGTTTGCCATTCGTAACAATAAGTCCTCACCAAACTCACTATCAGGTCCAGTTGCCGATGTTAGTGATGAGCCTAAACCCAACGTAAATACATATATGTCTTCCGTTCTAGCCTTTTCCGCGATGTCTTCAACTAGATTACGAGCAACCCGATTAACTCTGGTATACAGATCATTTGCTGAATGACTATCAGGGGCATATTGCGCTACTGGGCGCACCGCATGAGTCGGGTTCAAAATGTTGAACTCGGTGGCACTAGCATCATGAGTTGTATAATACTGAGGAATTTCGCTGATATAGTCATCAATATCTCTTCCCTCGTAACCGCCCGGTAACCTGGTAGCAATCGTATCATGTCTCCAAAGACCTCTAGGTCTGCCACTACTACCGTCGCTCGATCTTATAGCCCCTGTGTGAGTTCCACCACCTTCAAAATCAAACGTCGTAGCAAAAGTATTTGGCGCTCCATCAGTAAAGAATACAATCACTTTCAAGTTGGCAGGATCAGTCACAGTTCTGAGTTCATTCAGAGCTCGATACATCCCTTCTGATGCATTGGTATATTGGGCATTTGAAGTGCTACCAAAGTTAAAGCTATCAATTTCAGATTTTATGGTACTCCGGCTATGTCCACGGGTCGCATTGAACCCCACAGGGACTTCAGATCCAAAAGCAAACTTAACCAATGAAATTCGATCAAATCCCTCATGAAAATTTTCAATGAACGACTTAGACCGATCAATCACGTCTTGTGTCACGTCGCCAATACTCCCTAGTCTCAAGGAAGTAGTGTTATCAATCACTAACACCAAATCTACGGGGCGACGGATAGATTGTGCTGAAACTCCTGGGTTGAATGTATCTAACCCTATCAAGGGCAAAAAGATAGTAGGTACTTGCGCTGTAGCCGAAATATCTATGGAAATATTACCAAAAGAATCATATGCGAAGTTCACCGCACCTAAGCTCGGCGTTGCTGAATAAAAGTCGGCGGGGATATTAGCTGAAAAATATTTTTGAGCTGCAGCACGCCCTGCATCTTCGCCATTAGCGACCGCTCTTGCGGCTGCAATACTCGCAGCATCAACCGCCGCAAATAATTTAGACTTAACAATGTAAGCGCGTCCAGCATCCACTGAAAGTCCAACAACTAACAAAATAAAAGGCAGTGCGATGATTGACATCAAAGCCACTAACCCCCGACTGTAACGATATTTGATTGGGGTTCCCTTATCCATTTTAACCTCCCTACATATATGTTGTGTCACTCAAAATATATTGCTCGTCGAATACTCGACTAAAGATGGGTGAGTAGTCATAGAATACCTCTACGCTGTAAACGATCTCCCCGTCATCAAGTGCAACTGCGAGATTATTGATGAGCGGGGGATCATCTGAATCCACATCAGAACACTCCCCATCACTTGCCCAGTTACTGCAACTCGACCAAATAGCACTATTTTTACTTAATCCGTGTTGGTTCCATCGATATTGACTTTTAATGTAGGGGGAAGCACCTTCTTGACCAACCACCTCGGTAATGTAAATGACACCGTCTTGCGTCAAGTCCAATGTTCCCGATGTCGTCGCTATGATGTCCATCACTTCTTGAGGGGTATCAGTATTACTCCGAGAAATAATGTTCCCACCTTCTCGACTGATACTGATAATGATGTGATTGGCTTGAATGAGGTGCGTGATATCGACAGCAGCAACAATAAGCAACATGAACAATGGTGCTATTAAGGTCATTTCGATTGCCGCAAACCCTTTCTCTGCGGCTCTTTTGATCTTCAAAGGAAACATCCTGTTCCTCCTTAAAAAGCTTCGTTTTTCATTGCCGCACTAACGGTAAATTTAAACTTCCCGTCATCAAGCAAAACATACATATAAGGGTTTACAGATGGCCACTCACAATCAAGATGAATAGAAATAATGTCCCCTGAGCCACCAAAACCAGCGACGGCATTACCATAGACATCTTCAACACGTATGTTTTGAACATCCATCACTTTGTCGAGTAGACCACTCGAAGATTGGGAAATTTTTTCTAAGATTGCCGCTTCTCGATTACTCGATGCATCGGGATCGAGATCAGAACGACCTGTGATGGCATATCTTGCGCCCTCTCTTGCCGAATGTTGCATGGTCAATTTAACAAACCCATATATACCAAGATCAACAACCGTCAAAAAAAGCGCAAAAAACAGGCTCACCACGATCGTAAACTCGATAATAGCGATGCCTTTTATTTTGGATTTTAGACCGCTTCGATAGCGGTTACGTTCTGAACCTCTTGAAATAGATCTCATACAGCCCCCACCCTTTCGCCTTTCTATTCCCCATATATAGCCCAATAGAAAACCTAGGAGATACAGAAAAGCTCAACATTACAGATATAGAATTGATAAATGAGTTGTTCAAGTTTTATACGCGAGGGGTATTTGAAGGTAATACGATTGCTACCGCTATCAATATCGATAGTAATTAAAATATATTATTTTCAGTTGGTTAAATACGAAAATAACGTCCAATATAAAATAGAATCTAACTCCCAATTTATTCAGCACCCAAATAACTGTCTGTTTTATATCCATTAGATAAAGTAAGGATATAAATCAGACTGCTGTTGTTTCTATATAAATCACCACCACAGTCTCAAATATAAGACAACAAAAGTTCAAATTAAGCATTTAGTTTAGTAGCGAATAAAATAGAAATACTCTCAGTGTTTATTATGGAATAGTTAGATAGAGCTACCCCAAAGAGACCTTCCTCACAAAGAACCCTTGCGACTCCTTTAAGATAACAAAAGGTTATAAATATTTGGTGTAGTCTGAATCATTGTTGTTCTCGCTACTTAATCCTAAATCCTCTTTTACTCGATGACTTAACTGTTCTACACATAACACCTTATTAGATTTAGTCTCGTCAATCTTGACTCCCATTACCTTGTTTTTAAAGATTTTATAACCGAAAAAACTCTTCAAATTGATTAATAACTCCATAATTTCTCTCTTGTGCTCGCCATCGTTCTATCGCTATTATGAAAACAACCTGTTCGATAATCGAACAACCATTATTAACAAGAACTATAAGCTGAGATTATGGACAATAGACTGCGTCACCTTTCAGGTCTCCGTTACTTTGAAGTTGCGGCTCGCTTGAGCAATTACAGCAAAGCGGCTGAAGAGCTGTTCGTCACTCAAGCAGCCGTCAGCCAGAAGATTCGACAGTTAGAAGAACAGCTTGGATGTAAGCTCTTTATTCGTAAGGGGCGTGCAATGACTTTGACGCATGAAGGGCACACACTTTTTAGACATGTCTCTGATGGATTTCAAGAGGTTCTGCTGGGGTTAAACAAGATCCAATCAGAACCTATTCAAGGGCTGCTTGTTGTTAGAAGTCCCCCTTCTTTTGCTTCTCGTTGGTTACTACCTAGGCTGTGGAAGTTCTCGGTAAAGCACCCAGAGATCCCAATTAAGATACTAACAGGGTGTGATACCCCAAATTTAAAACATGGCGAGATTGATGTTGCTATTCGACAAGGCGAAGATCTATGCGTTGAAGAAGGCTTGACTCTTGAGATGCTAATCAACGAACCGGTTTACCCTTTTTGTTCCCCTGAACTCGCAAACTCTTTGAACTTCACATCACCTGAACAACTCCTCAAATGTTGGCTGATTCAGTTTGATAGCGGTTGTTTCCCGTGGGAGGAATGGTTTAGGCAAGCAAACATATCGACTCAAAGCAGCACCATTCAGTGGATGGAAGTCGGTACCTTTGATATGGGGTTAACGACTGTCATGGCGGGACATGGGGTTTGCTTGGCAACAGACAGCTTAGCTGGTGACTTCATCGAACGCGGCTTGCTAGTGAAGCCCTTTGATATAGGCATGACACCTGGGGTTCAAGTCAACCTATGCTTTGACCCTAACTCCCCGAGAGAAGAGCGTATTACCGCGTTCACCAATTGGTTGCACGAAGAAGTAAACGAGCTATTGGAGAGTTAAATATCATCTCCCACTTCTTTATATAAACCATAAACCTAACTCAACATAGAACGGTAACGTAAACCTCCCGACACCGACAAAACTATGTTGAGTTAAAGCAACGTCGAGTTAAAAGCTACGTTGCCTCGAATCACTCCCAAAATGACTTCTTCAGTTCTTTCTCGACTTGTTCCGACGTAATCCCGACATCTCTCAATAAATAATCGGGTAGCTCAGACAGCTGCTTTCTAGTTCTACGATTTTGAAAGTACAGGCCTAATTTAGAATAGAATTTCTTAATTGACAATGATGAAAAAAATGAATGGTTGGTATTTGCTGTTGCTGTGATCGTATTCATAGCCTTTCTCCTGTTGATCTTTTGTTTTGTTATGGTCGATAATTAATCAACAGAGCAACATCGACAAACGATAGATACTGGCATTCAGTTAAGGAAAACTAATGTGAGAGAACGAGCCCCACCATTCCAAGGGATCTACTATTTTTACACGGCGGCTGAAACTGGCAGTTTTAAAGTCGCCGCACAGAAACTATTTGTCACGGCAGCTGCCGTCAGCCAACAGATTCGCCAACTTGAAGAGTGGTTAGCTGCAGATCTGTTTATTCGCCAACACCGAAAAATAGTACTCACTCATGAAGGTGAAGTGCTTTACCTGCAAGCGAAGAAAGGCTTTGCTCATATTCAAGATGGGGTGAGACGAATCAACCAAGATCCTAACCCTACTCAACTGTCGATCTCTACCGTGCCTTCCTTTGCTCAGCATTGGCTCGTACCAAGAATTGGCGACTTTCGCGGTCGCCACCCTGATCTATCCATGCTAATTGAGCCGACCAATAAGCTAGTCACATTTGAAGATTCTAATGTCGATATCTGCGTTAGATACGGTCATGGAGACTACCCAAACATCGAATCACGTTGGTTGATGGACGAGGTCATTTACCCGGTTTGCCACCCTATTTATCAAGAGAAACATGGTATCTATGACATCGACGATCTGCATAAAGCGGAACTCATTGAAGACCGTTGGCCTGATATGGATTGGAATCTCTGGTTACAAGTCGCAGGAGTAAAAGCTGGCCGCACATCATTGCAATTTGATGGCTCTCATTTTGTGTTAGAAGGTGCACTATCCGTTCAAGGTGTCGCGCTTGTTAAGCACAGCTTGGTGTATCGCTATTTACAGGAAAAGAAATTGGTGCGAATCGGAAACATCGCGCTGAAGCCTAAATACAATTACTTTTTATGCGCGCCTCCAGGTTACTTCCATCGAGAAAAGATAAAACGTTTCGAAGAATGGATGCAGAATCAGGTTAAATTATTTGGTAATACAGGTAGAGAAGAGCTTTCGATTATCCACACCGACTACGAACTCAAATGGTCGGATAATTCATAAGGCGAAACTGGTATACTTAACTCAAATAAATGGCGAGAACATCTCATGACACAAGACAACAACCCACTTCACGGTATCACTCTACAGAAGCTGCTGACTGAATTGGTTGAACATTACGGTTGGGAAGAGTTGAGTTACATGGTAAATATCAACTGCTTCAAAAAAGATCCAAGCATTAAATCAAGTTTAAAATTTTTGCGTAAAACAGATTGGGCTCGTACCAAAGTAGAGCAAATCTATATCGATTTGAAACGCTAGTCCCTTCCTTTAACAAACGCACCATTTACGGTACTAAAGTATGAAACCATTGGTGCGCATTTTATTTTACCCCCTTATATTACTCGTAAAATCAATGATTAAAACGAATATCACATCAATTGCATTGAATAATACTTAATCAATACTAATATTATTTAACTAGACTCTGTGGGATAACTCCTCATTAACCTACCGATTATTAAAGATTTTTTGTATGAGTAAATAGAGAGGTCAATCATGGAAGTTGATTCTGAACTCGCGTTAGACATTCATGTTCTTACCCGCAATAATTCATACTATAGGGTGATAAAAGACCTACTTGCGGTATCTATTCCTAGTGCGCAAATCTCTCACTCCCAATGCTTTATGCAAGTACCGAAACTCGAACCTGAAACGGTTGTTTTATTTGATATTCAAACAATGCCATGCCCCAAAAGATACGGATTTATCCTACATGAAAGAAATGAATTTTGGTTAGCTGTCAATGTGAATGACAATACATCTACAGTATGGCTAGAAAAAGGTTTTTCGGGGCAAGTAGATCAGCACTTTGAGTTTATATCGAAAGCAATTTTATCTGTTTATCAAGAAGAGATATGGTTTCCAAGGTCAGTGTTAAATAAACTGGTTTCTTCTTATCAAAGCAATGAAACCAACTATGAATCAGCCTGTGAAAATATAGTTAATTATAAAGAGTTAACAAAAAAAGAAAGGGATACTTGCTCATTGATACTAAAAGGGCTGTCGAACTCTCAGATAGCATCTCAGCAACACGTCAGTATCAACACAGTGAAGACTCACTCATCAAACTTACTTCGTAAATTAAACTTACGATCCAGGTATGAACTTCTTGCTCAGGTAAAAAGCTTTAATTAGATTCGATATATAGCAAGGTCACAAGAAAATAGTAAGATCACAAGAAAATTGGAATATAACAAAACTCATTCTAAACTCACCCTATGTAAGCGATATTTTTCACTCTATGTGATGAGGTTTGGCACTTTGTTCCCTCGTAACCTTTAAAAGTGATGCACGGGTATGCATCTTAACTAACGAGGGATTGAACGATGAAAAAGTTACTTCTTGCTACCGCTGTAGCAGCCGCTTCACTTTCTTTTGGCGCTTCTGCGGTTCAGTTTAATAATGCTGTGGACTTTACAACACTGAGCAAAACGGACCAAAAGACGATTCGAATCGAAGGTCGAGTTCCAAAACGCTGTCTATTGCGAATCGGTAAAAAAGACGTGAAGAATAACGTTCTACGTAAAGCGAACAAAGTTCATACTGATTCGTGGAGCAATGGCTTCAACAACAAGAAAGTTTTAGTAGGTAACTTACGTGCTTGGTGTAATTACGGTGCTGATTTGGAATTTTCAGTTACAGCTTACCAATTAAACGGTGTAACCAAGCACAATATGGGTGAAAAAATTAACTATAAAGTAAGAATTGGTTCAGACATGGTGGCGAACACTGAAAACGACCATGCCATAGAAGTAACGGCACCACCAATTCCATCATTGGGCGAACACTTGGTGAACAAAATCAACAAGCATCCCATTTATGTGAAACCTGAAGATTCAGGATTTGCACGAGCAGGTAAATATAAAGGTAAAATCAAAGTGAGTCTTGCAGCAGCAGGTCCAGCAAGCTAATCACCGAACAACACTTTATGGACATTGTCTTATAGACAAACAAAACTTGGCTCGGTTATCGAGCCAAGTTATTTTATGGAGAAATATCTATGGTTAGGATTACCACTCTTCTATCTTCTTTGTTGTTTAGTTCTATTCTTTTCGCATACGAGGTAAGCCCCATCTATTTAGAACTTGATGATGTGGGCCGGAATTCTCAAGGTTTGTATAAAGTGACTAATGTTGAAGAAGAGCCGATTCTCCTAGAAGTAAACGTCTATCAAACTGATTTTTCTACTGGTGAAGAAATCTTAACCCCGTCAGAAGATGAATTTCTCATCCTACCACCTCAAGCAAAAATTGACGGCCAAAAGTCTCAGACTTTCCGCGTACGTTACATGCCAACAGGGCCAATAAAACAAACCGACACCTACCGTATTGTCTTTACGCAAATTGAGCTAGAAAATCAGATTGAGGAAAATGACGACAGTTCTATTTCCATGTTACTAGAGTTTGCAACTTTGGTTTTTGTATCTCCCACATCCAGTAAATCAATTCCAACCACTACACTTCAAAACCGCCAAGTTACTATCCGAAACGATGGTAAGCGAGTACTGAACATGAATGGTATGGAGTTTAATTTCTCTGGCGATAAAACAAACAAAACGGTCGATTGGGAAGTCCTAAGCAAAAAAACAAGCGCTTACTTGATGCCAGGAACGACCGTCAAATACACCTTACCAAGTGAACTGGGACAGCCAGAGAAAGTTTCTGTTAAAACAATAGACTAATGATGCTTTCATGAAGAGTCTCATTTTATACCTCACTCTAATAATGACTATACCAGCCGCGTTCGCTCAAAGTTGGTTATTCCCATTTCCTGTCACTTGGGGTGAAAACACAATCGGTGAAGTAAATGCATACTCTGACGGTATAAGTGTTGGATCTGTCAACGTAGATCAGATAGCTCAGTCGACTAAAAAATTGATTAACCCTGATACATTGGCTGCACTACGAGATTTTTCCGAAGAGTACATCACAGTCGAACAGTTGGATCGTATGGGTATCAATGCAACTTTTAACTCCTCCGAACAAAGCATAAATTTAGTGATTGATGAAACGGCTGCAGCTGAATTTTTGCTTTCGTTTGGTAGCAAATATGAACCCGCCCAATATTCAGAAAGCGCGTTTTGGACAGTACAAAATACACTGAATGCCAGTACGGATTACTCCTTATTCAACGACTCTAATGCAGAAGACACCCAAACTTGGCTTGGTGAATGGTTATTGAAATCCAATATTGGTGGCGTCCGAGGCGCTAATGTTGAAATATCTGGCTTTGTAACTGGTGGTAGCGATCTCAATTCCGACGTGTATCGAGGTGAAGCTCGCCTGTTCTTCGATGAACCAAATACCCCTTTTCGTCTAACCTTTGGTGATGTCACCCAAGCAAGTGCAGGGCACCTTCCTAGTACACCTCTCGGTGGCCTTGCTTTTGAACGTTTGTATCAAGACTTACAACCTACCCGAAACATCCAGAACGGAGGAACTCAACCGCTGGTATTGAATGAGAGTGCCGATGTGGAAATCTATATCAACGATGTTTTTCTCACCGAGATTCGATTACCCCCAGGTCGATATACACTTGATGATTTGCCTCTCGTTTCTGGTACCAATGACGTTCAGTTAGACATTAGTTATCAATCAGGCAGAACCGATACCATCGTTTATAGCCAGTTCTTTAACTCACGCTTATTAAGAGAAGGCATTTCTGATTTTGGCTTTTACTCTGGTTTAACGTCGACAATTGAAGATAACAACTTTAAGTATGACAACGAGCAATGGGTAACTTCTGGATATTACGACTATGGCATCAGCGATACCTTAACAGTCGGTGTAAATAGTTTGTACCACCCAGAAGGACAACAACTCGGTATGATTGCTACCGTTGGTTCCGATTGGGGTAATTTGGGGATTCGAGCCTCGGCACAAAACAACAAGCCCAATAATGAGACAGGTAGTATCTACAGCTTAGATTACTCTCATCAATTATGGGGAACTGACAGTTACGGCTCCCCAAACTTCCGTCTTGGTAGTGAATATCAAGAGAATTATTTCGCATTACCTTGGCAGATTACGGATGCGAATACTGGCCTCCGCGTCTTTTCAAACTACGTTTTCAGTATTACGGATAACCTGAGCTTAATCCTGAGCGGTGACTATCGTGATTTTGAAGAGGCAGAAGTACAATGGCAGGCCTCGACTGAAATTGCTTGGCAATTTTATAACGTGTCACTCTCTGCAGGTATCGAAAAAGAAGAAAACCCAAACGAAAACATTGACGAAACTCGCTTCACCTTTTCTGCTGATTGGGATTGGAACTCTGACGACGGCAAATACAATGCAAATGTATCTTACTCCAACGAACCAGACACCTATCGAGCTCAATTCCAACGTCCATCGGAGGATTATACTGGCAGCTATGGTTATGCGATGACGGCTGAAGGCGAGAGTGACTCTCAAACTTATTCAATCGAAGGTAATTATGTAGCAAACCGATTTATCACCGACGCTAAAGTTTCTCACCTAGCATTTGATAACTCAACAAACTACCAAACCGCTTCTTTACGAGCGAGTACTGCGTTTACTTTGGCTGACGGTAACTTGGCTTGGTCACGTCCAATCAATGGCCCTGTAGCAATCATCGCTGTCCATGACTCGTTAGATGCTGATGTAGAAATAAATGCGGTTGCAGACGATCCTGCAGAAGCAATATCTACCTATACTATAAGTAATGCAGTTCAGTTATCTGGAGGGCACCAATTATCCAGTATCTACATTGATGTACCGGATGCGCCAATAGGTTATAACTTCGGTGACCACGAATACAACATTACACCAGGTTCACAAACAGGCCATCTAATAAAAATTGGCTCGGCAGCATCGAAAACCATTATAGGTAAGATTGAGATCGGGCCAAAAACACCACTAAAACTTTTCCAAGGTCAGTTAGTTGGACAACAGAAAACATATGAATTTTTCACTAATCGATCAGGTAGGTTCGTTGTGGAAGGCGTTGCGCCGGGTGACTACACCATCGTCATAGATGGCTTTAGCCCAACAAAATTGAGCGTCCCAGAAATCAATGACAATCTGATTTATCTACCAACTTTACTTATTAAAGAGGGATAAACCATGAAACACTTACTTAAGTTCTCAGTGTTCGGTTTAGCCATGTTATCTCAACCGGTTTTGGCCGAATGCAGTGGCAAGTGGATACTTAACGTCGACAGAAGCAATGTTGAATTTAAGCGAGATTTAGCCGCTTATATTCCCGTTTATTTGGAGTTGTCGCGTGATATTCAGACCTGTCGATTCCCGACGGCCATAGTATCGGTCAACAATAAACAATCTAGCTATTTGAGTTCAATTGGAACAAATTTACCTCTGACTATTCTGGACAAAAACTTCCGCCAATTGAGCCACTTTCCTAGTAAAGGCTTTCAACTACCTCTGGATAACAGCCAAAGAACAAAGTTTTGGATAAAAGTGCCAGAGGCTAAAGTGGCCGCATCTGGTCATTATAACGGACTTCTTGAAGCCTCTATTTCCCTAGATAGAAAACAAGAGACAAAAAATGCCAAAGTGAAACTCAACGTACCAGCGTTTGTGGCTTTCAACTCAGTGCCTAACGCACCAAACCTTCAACGCTCAGGGAGCTCAGGTTATCGCTTCCAGCTTGGTGACCTTGAATCTAACCGAACCTATCGATCCGATTTTGATCTTCTTTCGAACTCGAATGTAAGATTGGTTGTAAAGCAGAGATATGGTGAGTTAAAACAGAAGTCGGAATCCAACGTCACGATCCCATATACATTGCGCTTTAATAACGCCTTAGTAAACCAGAAATCGGTCTATACCTTCTCAAACAATGAGGATACTAAGCGCTGGGGAGTTCCCCTTGAGGTGACGTTAGGTAACATCGAATTTGCGCGTGCTGGAAAATATCAAGATACGATCACGGTTGAAGTTAAAGCTATGCCTTAGAAATACGTACTTGAAAAGTCTGCCATTTATTTTTCGTTGGCCTTTTTAATTTCTTCTCTATGTTCTTCAATCAAAACCAAGATCATCCCATAAGCTCTTAAATATAGGCTTAAGATAATAGAACGACGCTCGCTGGTATCATTGATAATAAAAAGCCCCGCAAGCTTTCACTTGCGGGGCTTTTTTAGCTAATTTAGAAAAGGGCTAATTACTTACCAGCTTCTTTTTCTGCTTTAACTTTTGCAATCACTTCGTCAGCAACGTTAGTTGGACATGGTGCGTATTGTGCGAATTCCATAGAGAATTGGCCACGACCAGAAGTGATAGTACGTAGGTGACCGATGTAGCCGAACATCTCAGAAAGAGGTACGTCAGCTTTAATACGAACACCAGTAACGCCAGCTTGTTGATCTTTGATCATGCCACGACGACGGTTAAGGTCACCGATAACATCACCAACGTGATCGTCTGGAGTGAACACGTCAACGTTCATGATAGGCTCAAGAAGTTGCGCGCCAGCTTTAGGCATAGATTGACGGAATGCGCCTTTCGCTGCGATTTCAAATGCGATAGCAGATGAATCGACTGCGTGGAAACCACCATCGAAAAGTTCAACTTCAACGTCTAGCGTAGGGAAGCCAGCTAGTACGCCGTTATCCATCATGCCAGCAAAGCCTTTCTCAACTGCAGGCCAGAATTCTTTAGGAACGTTACCGCCCACAACTACTGAGTTGAACTTGAAGCCAGAACCTGCTTCACCTGGTTTGATACGGTAATCGATCTTACCGAATTGACCAGAACCACCAGACTGTTTCTTATGCGTGTAGCTATCTTCAATTGCTTGAGTGATAGTTTCACGGTAAGCAACTTGAGGAGCACCAACTGTTAGGTCAACGCCGTAAGTACGCTTAAGGATATCTACCTTGATGTCTAGGTGAAGCTCACCCATACCTTTAAGGATAGTTTCGCCAGTTTCTTCGTCAGTCTCAACTTGGAAAGATGGATCTTCAGCAACCATTTTACCGATCGCGATACCCATTTTCTCAGAACCGCCTTTATCTTTTGGAGATACAGCGATAGAGATTACTGGAGTTGGGAAAACCATTGGCTCAAGCGTTACTTGGTCTTTTGGATCACATAGAGTGTGACCAGTTTGAACGTTCTTCATACCAACGATCGCAATGATGTCACCAGCTTGTGCGCTAGTTAGTTCGTTACGGTCATCAGCTTGCATCTCAACCATACGGCCAACACGCTCAGTTTTACCTGTGAATGAGTTAAGGATCGTGTCACCTTTGTTCAATTTACCAGAGTAAATACGAACGAAAGTTAGAGCACCGAAACGGTCATCCATGATTTTGAACGCAAGCGCTTTGAAAGTTTCTTCAGTAGAAACGATAGCGTGGTTGCCTGTTTCTTCGCCGTTCTCATCCATTAGAGGTTGAGGATCAACTTCAGTTGGAGAAGGTAGGTAATCTACTACAGCATCAAGGATAACTTGCATGCCTTTGTTCTTGAACGCAGAACCACAGAACGTAGGGAAGAATGCGATATCACGAGTACCTTTACGGATACAACGTTTGATGTCTTCGATAGAAGGCTCTTCACCTTCCATGTAAGCTTCCATTAGGTCATCGTCTTGCTCTACAGCAGTTTCGATTAGCTCTTCACGGTATTGCTCAACGTCATCAACCATGTCCGCAGGAACATCAGTGATTTCGTAGTTTTCAGGAAGACCAGTGTCATCCCAAACGTATGCTTTACGGCTTAGAAGGTCTACAACACCCACGAATTCATCTTCGCGGCCGATTGGTAGAACCATAACTAGAGGAGTTGCACCTAGAACGTTTTTAACTTGGTCAACAACGTTGTAGAAATCTGCACCCATACGGTCTAGTTTGTTAACGAAGATCAGACGAGATACTTCTGATTCGTTAGCGTAGCGCCAGTTAGTTTCTGATTGTGGTTCAACACCACCAGAACCACAGAATACACCGATACCGCCATCAAGTACTTTAAGAGAACGGTATACTTCAACTGTGAAGTCAACGTGTCCAGGAGTATCGATAACGTTTAGACGGTGACCGTTCCAGAAACAGCTTACAGCTGCTGATTGGATAGTAATTCCGCGCTCAGCTTCCTGTTCCATGAAGTCAGTAGTTGATTCGCCATCATGTACTTCACCAGTCTTGTGGATCTGACCAGTTAGCTTAAGGATACGCTCAGTGGTAGTTGTTTTACCCGCATCAACGTGCGCGAAAATACCAATGTTTCTGTATTTCGATAAATCTGCCATTGTCTTACTCTGTTAATAGGATATAAAATGCGCGCAGAGTATATCACAATCTGTGAGGACTGATAGCTTTGCATGCATTTGGGACTAAAAAACTTTGCCTTTTTCTAACATATAGAAAAGGCAATCTGAAGAAACAATCTAAATGATTGTTAAGTTTAGTGCTAACTTAAAGCGAAAATAGCGTTTAAGTTAGACTGAATTTCTGCTGTATAGAGTAGCTGAAGTGAGCTCAATTACAACTCATCAAAAGCATTAATTGCTTCCGATAATTTTTTCACACCGTGGATCTGCATTCCTGGAATGCCACCTTTAGGCATGTTAGCCGCTGGTACAATGGCTCTCTTGAAGCCGTGTTTAAACGCCTCATTTAAGCGCTCTTGACCGCTCGGTACAGGTCGAATCTCACCAGCAAGGCCTACTTCGCCAAAAACCACCACATCTTTTGGCAATGCGCGGTCTCTGAAACTCGAAAGTAATGCCATTACCAATGCAAGATCAGCACTGGTTTCGGTTACTTTAACACCACCAACGACATTCACAAACACATCTTGGTCAGCCATTTGTAAGCCGCCGTGTTTATGCAGCACGGCTAATAACAATGACAGTCGATTTTGCTCGAGACCAACAGCGACACGACGCGGGTTAGCCAGCTGCGAATAATCCACCAGCGCTTGAATTTCGACAAGAAGTGGACGCGTCCCTTCCCAAACCACCATCACTGAACTGCCTGAGGTTTCTTCTTCACCACGAGACAGGAAAATAGCCGATGGATTGCTAACTTCTTTTAGTCCTTGCCCTGTCATGGCAAACACACCTAGCTCATTCACTGCACCAAAACGGTTCTTGTGGCTGCGCAAGGTTCTAAAACGACTGTCCGTTCCGCCATCTAACAACACCGAACAGTCAATAATGTGTTCAAGTACTTTTGGTCCCGCTAAGGTACCGTCTTTAGTTACGTGTCCCACTAGGAACACGGCAACGTTGTTCTGTTTCGCATAGCGCGTTAATGCGGTTGCCGATTCGCGCACCTGAGCAACACTGCCAGGAGACGATTGAACGTCAGCGACATGCATAACTTGGATTGAGTCGATAACCATGATCTTAGGCTGCTCTCTTTCTGCAACCTGACAGATTTTATCAACATTGGTTTCAGAGAGCATTTTGAGATGCTCTTTTGGTAACCCTAATCGAGATGCTCGCATCGCAACTTGTTGAAGAGATTCTTCGCCAGTGACATAAAGTGTCGGTAACTGGGAAGAAAGCTGACACATAGTCTGCAATAGCAGGGTTGATTTACCGGCACCAGGGTTACCACCAATAAGAATCGCAGCGCCAGGTACAACACCACCACCAAGTACACGATCAAGCTCTTTGAAGCCACTACTAAAGCGCGGGACCTCTTGCAAGTCGATTTCCGATAGCGTTTGAACCGAAGATTCAGTTGCACCACCAGCGTAACCACTTAGTCGTTCATTGCGCGCGACCTGAGGTGAAGCGGCTAACCTAACTTCTGTAATCGTGTTCCAAGCACCACATGCATTGCACTGCCCTTGCCAACGTGGAAAGTCAGCACCACAGTCATTACACACATAAGCTCGCTTTGCCTTAGCCATAAAACCTCAATAATTTGCTTAGTAACGGGTAAATGTTGCTATTTTGTGACCCCGTTGACCGTACAGGTGAAAATAAAAGTTGCAGTAGGGCCACGAATACCTAAAGATCAAATACAACTCGTCGATAACAATAACGCACCATCCATTCTAACAAGAAAAGTATGCAGCAATCTGAAATTCTATCTGTAGCAGAACGACTTATTCCGGCCTACCATGCCGAAGATTTCGAATTCCTTCTTTCTCAAATGACAGAAGGCGAATCACCGTCTCTAAAACTGCTCGTTAAAATGGAACTGAATCGTATCATGGCTCCGTGCACAAAGAGCATTGATTTACGCGGGCGTATTGATAATGAATGTCATCAATTCACGCTAGACGAGCGTAAACATTGGCTTGATGACATAGCTTTGAACGCGTATCAACGTGGTACTAAAAAATTTAAAGGTTATACCGAGGGCGTGTGGGAGTTAGTGATGACACCTCGCATTCAACCTCTTCGTAATATTGTTAAAACATCCTCTCAAGATGACCACGATATCACTAACGCTGATAGCCCCTATGAAGCAGAAGCCATTAACCTCGGTTACGATTTAAAACGCAAAGAAAACAGGCTCAAGATTAGCTCACAGGTTGAAATCACCACGCCTAAAGGACAAAGCCTACATGGTGTGACAGTTGATATTTCTCCGTCGGGTGCAAAGTTCAAGGTACCAAGGGCGTTTAAATACAACCTAGGGGAAATCATCAGTGTTAAATTCACTGAGCTTGTTGAGAAGTCACTAGAAGCCGATGTTAATGAGGCGGTTGAATTTCGTATTCTGGGTATTGATGAATCCTACGAGAACAATGCAGTCAAATTTTTAAGATGCATGAGAATCAGCGATACAACGAGTGTGGCTCGTTTACTCGATGAATCTCTAAATAGTGTCAGCAAGAAAACCAGCCATGAGAATCAAGATAGGCTCATTCGAACGCGAACTCGCGGTATTGAACACACCTATCTAAAGTACACCTGTAATCTCCCTCTATTCTTCAGTGGTAGTGAGTTGAAGCTCGCGCTGCTCACGGATAACAATCATCCCCAATGGCAATACTGGCATGATGAGCGTAACCAACAGGCTCTGGGTACTTTGTTCAACGAACAACGTATGAACTTACTCGCTAAGCCTGGCGTGAAGGGAACCAGTAACGTTATCTACTCTTTTACCCATGAACATAAAAATAAGACCTTGTTCTACTCGATGATGCTGCCTGAAGCTTCTCGTGAAGAGAGGCAACTGTTCTGGCACATCGGCGGTAAACGTAAAAGTTGGAAGGCGTTCAAATTCTCGGTTTTCGAATTATCCGACGCTGAGCGACAAGCCTTAGCTGAGCATTCAGATACGCTTGCTCAAAGCTCTGCGCAACTGACTCATTGCGGTATCTTGCAAGAGATCGGTGATCACGAAAGTGCTGCCGATTACCTATTAAGTGAAAAACCACGCATTCCAAGCAGTGACCTTAATCGCTTTCGCCATCCTCGAACGGTGGTGGGGAACATTCAAAGTATCTACTTTGATTCCCAAAGTCGTCGTAAAGAACCGAGATATAGCTTTAAATCGCCAATTCAACTCACATCACAAGATAGCCCAACAATAAATGGACACACTGTAGACATATCAAAACGTGGCCTAAGCATTACCCTTGAACACCCAATGGTACTCAAGATTGATGATCCGGTTGTGGTGAATTTTAATGAACTGCAACTCTATGATAAAAACTTGCCATTAAGCACAGTGCCTTACCATGTAATTCGTGTAAGCCCGAACGGTTGCAATGTTCAATTGGTTATCACCGAGAATGCAAAAACAATGCGTACCATCGCCTTCCTCAATGGGCTTATCGATCAGAACCAAAGTAAGCTAAATAAGAAGCAAGAAATACTGCCCACCGATTCACTGCTTAAATCACTGCACACTGTTTTGCTTAACAAAATGGTCAGTAATCCAATTTTCATTGATAAGCCGGGCTCAACGTTGCGTTGTAAGCTCATTGGTGTGAACTTCCCGCTGAACAAGCATCTAGCGTTACTCGCTAAACTTGGGCACAACCAAAAGTTTTCACTGGAACCGATTTTCAAAGGTCACTCTAATTCACTATTAGCTGAGCCACTGAAAAGAATTGAAGGTGCAGAGCCAAAACATCATGACGTATACATTGCTGCGATAAAGTTTGGTAACAAGATTCAATCTGTACATACGAAGTTGGTGAAAGACTTTGCATCTACGAAAGAACGTATCTCGTTCATTAAGAAGGCACAAGATCTGGGTGATGTGTATGTACTGCGAGTCACTACCGCCCCTATCTTTAATCCATTAACAAGTTTGTTCCAATCAGACTTAGCCGAGCTTTCGCGCATCAGTATGCACCAAGCGAAGAAGTTAGAGAGTGAGGTCACCGCTTTTATTGGTTATGGTGAGATAGAAGACATTACCGATGAAGTATTGATTCGATTAGAACTCTCGCACTAAATAACCAGATCAACTTACCGGTTTGTCGACTTATCGGATTTAAAAATAGAAAAAGCAGGCTCATCACCTGCTTTTTTGTATCCGTTATACCGCCCTAAATATGACTAAGGCTTCGCTTGCCAGCTAATTTTTTGCTGCTTAGCTAATACACCTGACAAGATACAAAGCACCCCACCTAAGCCAGCATAACGCACAGCAGTTTGAGCTTGTTGTTCAACTTTCGGTTTTGCATGGTAAGCAATCCCTAAACCGGCAGAACCCATCATAACCAAGTCATTGGCACCATCACCCACGGCAACGGTGTTATGCAGTTCCAGTTCATACTCTTCAGCAAGTTCTACCAAGATATCCGCTTTGGTCTGTGCGGAAACAACATCGCCTAATACTTCACCCGTCAATTTACCATTGACGATCTCTAGCGTGTTTGACTGAGCGTGGTCAAGATCAAGCGTATCTTTCAGGTAGTCTGAGAAATAAGTAAAACCACCCGATGCAATCGCCGTCTTCCAGCCAAGTTTATTCAGAGTATTCACTAGCTCAACCAAGTCTGGCATGAATGGTAATGACTGGCGCACTTGCTCCAGTATCGACTCATCCGCACCTTTCAGTGCCCCAACGCGTTGGCGTAGGCTCTGTTCAAAGTCGAGCTCGCCTTGCATCGCACGCTCTGTTATTTCAGAAACTAACTCTCCGACTCCTGCGAGCTTTGCTATCTCATCGATGCATTCAATTTGAATTGCTGTGGAGTCCATATCCATCACGATCAAACCTGGCTTAGATAAGTCTGGGACCTCGCTAAGGCAAGCATAATCAAGCTTCAGTGCTTGTAAAATTTCTTCGTGTGCCGGGGTTAAGTTCCCTGACATCAGTGCCACTTCGTAATGTCCCACCTTCCACGTATTGAGGATGGTGTTGTAGGTACCAGTGAAAAAGTCGATGTCATCAAATGATTGTGGAGATAAGTACTCACCGAACACAATCCAATTGGCTTTAGATTTTGCGAGTTGAGAAGCGAAACGTGTCTCGGGGAGTCGGGTTAATAATGTCGTATGCCTTTTAATCGGCAGATATTTCTGAGCGTCCATGTGTATGATTCCTAATTAACTATGCTAAACGTTAACCTATTGCAATTTGAAAACGCAAGTCTCAATATGTCTTAATCATAACATTTGTTTATTTCAGGCTTCGTGAAACATGAATGAATCATTGTTCTCAATACGTAACGCTTTACGAGTACTAGCCCTAATTCTGTTGGCTGCTATGTTCGTGGTAACCATTAAAAACACAGTAGTGATCAGTAAAGGTAATGAGAAGATCCAAGCAAAACAGTTGGAAACGCTGACCAAACTACTGATCTCACAGGCATCACTTTCAGCCAGTAAGATGATCACTCAGCAAGACCAAGAGCGCCTGCTAGAGCTCACTAACCAACTCTCTCAGGATCGATTGGTATTTGATACCACCATCTACGATGCAGAAGGGATTCGACTGGCTTCGAGTGAAAAAGCGCTCTCGGTACGCGAAGTTCTTGGCTTAGACACACCTCTTTCAACGGCAAGTATCGGCAGGCAGCAACTCGTTGAACCTATTTACTCTCCAGAGAGTACGATCATTGGCTTTATCCGCGTGACTTTTGAGACAGGAAAAATGACAGCTATTTCTGATCATCACTACCGTAAGAGCGATCGCTACATGATCGGTATGGTCTTAATGGGATTTGTCAGTGGCGTGTTGTTCATCATGCTTATTCGTAAAAGAAAGGCTAAGTCTGGGGAAAACTGGCTGCTTAAAAATGTCAGCTCTTAACGGCTTAGTTTAACAAATCCAATAAAAAGCCCCGAAGCTCAGGCAGCAACGGGGCTTTTGTTATCTATTAAACTTTGCGGTATCTATTAAGCTTTTTGAAATCTATTAGCAGATTAGTCTTGGTCACCAAGCAGCACAGAGTCGAGTGCGATAACCATCATGTCGTTGAAAGTCGTTTGACGTTCATCTGATGTGGTTTGCTCACCAGTTTTGATGTGATCAGAAACAGTACAAATAGTCAGAGCTTTTGCACCGTATTCAGCACATACACCATAGATACCCGCCGCTTCCATCTCTACGCCGACAATGCCGTACTTGTCCATGACTTCGAACATTTCAGGATCTGGCGTGTAGAACAACTCAGCCGAGAATAGGTTGCCAACCTTTACGTCTACACCACGCGCTTTGGCTGCATCTTCTGCCGCACGCACCATTTTGTAATCCGCAATAGCCGCAAAGTCATGACCTTTAAAGCGAATACGATTCACTTTTGAGTCGGTACACGCACCCATGCCGATAACCACATCGCGTACTTTGATATCTTCGCTCACTGCACCACAACTGCCGACACGAATGATCTTTTTCACACCAAAGTCTTTGATCAGCTCAGTCGCGTAAATAGAACAAGATGGAATGCCCATACCATGCCCCATTACCGAAACCTTACGGCCTTTGTAAGTACCCGTGTAACCAAACATGTTACGAACATCGCACACTTGAACCACTTCTTCTAGGAAGGTTTCAGCGATGTATTTTGCACGTAGCGGATCGCCGGGCATTAGAACTACGTCAGCGAAATCACCCATTTCAGCATTAATATGTGGAGTAGCCATTGAAAATATCCTTAATCTCAAAACAAAAAAAAGAGAGAGGTTTCCCTCTCCCTTCGTTAACTATTATAGAAAGCTTGTACCGTGTCCCATTGGCGATGTGCCAAAGTAAGACGCTAAGCTTTGACCGATATCAGCGAAGGTATCGCGACGGCCAAGAGAGCCAGCAGGAACCTTGTTTCCGTAAACAATCACAGGGATATGTTCACGAGTATGGTCAGTACCTGGCCATGTCGGATCACAACCGTGGTCAGCAGTTAAGATAAGTACATCATCTTCTTTCATCATATCGATGATTTCATTGATACGGCCATCGAAGTACTCAAGTGCCGCTGCGTAACCTGCAACATCACGGCGGTGACCGTAAGCTGAGTCGAAATCAACGAAGTTAGTGAACACGATAGTGTTGTCACCCGCTTCATTGATCGCTTCTTTAGTCGCTTCAAATAACGCAGGGATACCTGTTGCTTTGGTTTTCTGAGTAATACCACAACCCGCGTAGATATCAGAGATCTTACCGATTGAGTGAACATTACCGCCCTTCTCATCAACCAACTTCTGAAGAACTGTTGCCGCTGGCGGCTCAACAGAAAGGTCACGACGGTTACCAGTACGTTCGAACTGACCTTTACCTGGGCCAATGAACGGGCGCGCAATAACACGGCCGATGTTGTAGTCTTCTAGCTCTTCACGAGCAATCTGACAAAGGTCTAATAAGTTCTGTAGACCGAATGTCTCTTCATGACATGCGATTTGGAAAACAGAGTCTGCTGAAGTATAGAAGATTGGCAAGCCACTCTTCATGTGTTCTTCACCTAGGTTATCTAGGATTTCTGTACCCGATGAGTGACAGTTACCTAAGAAGCCAGATAGACCTGCACGCTCAAGGATGCGATCAGTCAGTTCTTTTGGAAAGCTGTTTTCTTTGTCGGTGAAGTAGCCCCAGTCAAACAATACCGGTACACCTGCGATTTCCCAGTGACCTGATGGCGTGTCTTTACCAGAAGACAGCTCAGCAGCGTGACCGTACGCGCCAATGATTTCAGCATCTGCATCCATACCAGGAGCAAAGCGACCTGTAGACTCTTTGTGAGCCATAGCTAAACCTAGCTTAGACAGGTTTGGCAGCGTTAGTGGACCTTTACGATCCGCATTGTCTGCAAGACCTTGATCACAATGGTCAGCAATGTGACCCATAGTGTCTGAACCTACATCACCGAATGTGTCCGCATCTGCTGTTTCGCCGATACCGAATGAATCTAAAACTAAAATAAATGCTCTTTTCATTTTCTTCACCAACTTATTGCTCTTTGCACCAGAACTCTGTTTATCGGCATACACAAGGTATGCCGATACCTGTTATTTACACGTCTTCAGAACGAATCTGACGGTAAACGTCTGGCGTTGCTGTATATTCTCCACCCACAGTGATTGCATTTTGTAATGCTTTTGCAGCTTCTTGCCACTGTTGTTCATTGCGAGCATGAATCATTGCTAATGGTTTATCGTCGCTTGCTACTTCACCAAGGCGAATGAAGCTATCAAAACCGACTGCGTAATCAATGCTGTCTGTTGCTACGCGGCGACCACCGCCCATACCAACGACAGCCATACCAATTGCACGCGTATCCATCGCCGATACTACACCGCTTTCTAGCGCATACACTGGTTTAACAATTTCTGCTTTTTCTAGGTAGTTATCGTAGTTCGTTACGAAATCAGTTGGACCACCAAGGCCCGCTACCATTTTACCGAAGCACTCTGCTGCTTTACCGTTATCCAGTACTGCCATCAGCTTTTCACGCGCTTCGTCTGAATCTTTTGCAAGGTTACTCAGAACCAGCATTTCAGCACACGATGCCATCGTAATTTCTAGCAAACGAGGGTTACGATATTCGCCGGTTAGAAATTGAACCGCTTCACGTACTTCTACTGCGTTACCCGCTGAAGAAGCCAGAACTTGGTTCATGTCCGTTAGGATTGCCGTTGTTTTAGTACCCGCGCCGTTTGCTACTGCAACGATAGATTTTGCTAACTCTTCAGACGCTTCGTAAGTCGGCATGAATGCGCCTGAACCTACTTTTACGTCCATCACTAGAGAATCAAGACCAGCAGCCAATTTCTTAGACAGAATTGAAGCTGTGATCAACGATATGTTGTCGACTGTTGCCGTGATATCTCGAGTCGCGTAAACGCGCTTATCAGCTGGCGCTAAATCGCCAGTTTGGCCGATGATCGCTACGCCAGCTTCTTTGGTTACAGCACCAAACACATCGTTGGTTGGTGTAATATTGTAACCAGGGATAGATTCAAGTTTGTCTAGCGTACCGCCAGTGTGACCTAAACCACGACCAGAGATCATTGGAACGAAACCACCACATGCTGCCACCATAGGGCCAAGCATCAGAGAAGTTACGTCACCAACACCACCAGTAGAGTGCTTATCAACGATTGGGCCATCAAAGTTCATGTGGCTCCAGTCAATCACCATGCCCGAATCACGCATTGCACACGTCAGTGCGATACGTTCTGGCATCGTCATTTCATTAAAAAAGATAGCCATTGCGAATGCTGCAATTTGGCCTTCAGAAACCGTGTTTTTAGCCACGCCTTGAATAAAGAAGTTAATTTCTTCAGTCGTTAGGACTTCACCATCACGTTTTCTGCGAATAATTTCTTGAGGTAGATACATTAGTGCCTCCCAAACTCTAGTGAGTATGGTTTGTAGGGAAAGAGGTAATATGGAGTGACTTAACACCACTCCATCAAACAGACTTTATTGTTATACCCGATAGGGAAATTAGTATGCTGCTGGATCAGCAGTTTGGTCTGTCACTTCTAATGTATTAAGAAGGTTAGTCAGTAGGCTTGAAGCGCCAAAACGGTAGTGCATGTTGTCTGCCCACTCAGCGCCTAGTAGCTCATCAGCCATTGCAAGGTAAGCTTGAGCATCTTCAGCTGTACGTACGCCACCAGCTGGTTTGAAACCAACTGTTTTAGCTACGCCCATGTCACGAATAACTTCAAGCATCATGCGTGCGTACTCAGGAGTCGCGTTTACTGGCACTTTACCTGTTGAAGTTTTGATGAAGTCTGCACCTGCTTCGATACAGATTTGAGAAGCTTTCTTGATCAGTGCTTCTTCTTTAAGTTCACCTGTTTCGATGATCACTTTAAGCGTGATGTCACCACAAGCGGCTTTACACTGTTTAACTAGCTCAAAACCCACTTCTTCGTTGCCAGCAATAAGAGCACGGTATGGGAATACTACGTCAACTTCGTCTGCGCCGTACGCTACCGCTGCTTTTGTTTCAGCAACAGCAATTTCGATGTCGTCATCACCATGAGGGAAGTTAGTTACAGTCGCGATGCGTACTTCTGGAGTACCTTGCTCACGCAACGCCTTTTTAGCTGCTGGGATGAAGCGAGGGTAAATACAGATTGCAGCGGTGTTGCCAACTGCAGTCTTCGCGTCATGACAAAGTGCCACTACTTTTTCAGTAGTATCGTCGTCATTTAGCGTAGTTAGGTCCATAAGTTTAAGTGCACGTAGAGCTGCTGCTTTTAAATCGCTCATTTCTATCTCCGATCAATATATTCAAATAGTTAACTACTTCACCATCCATCCAGTATAGATGGATATTTTAGTAATGCTCAGTAGTCACAAATGAACGGACTTGGTTCCCTGAAGACTTGATAACTTTCGCTACCAATTGCAATCCTTGTCACCGCACAGTACCAGTTTGGTCTATGGCACAACAAATCAGTCATGTTGTGTCTAACATCTATAGTGTATTGCTAATATAGCGTATTGCTAAGTTTGGCTTAATCCCAGAAGAATAACGTTCGAGCTAATCTCAATGTTACTTTCTTGCCAGCAGAGACATCCTATCCCTTTAGCTAATACATTATAGGTATCCATCAATAAATTGTAGTGCTCCTTAGAACGCAAACGGTTTGTATCTCAAAAAAACATTCTAGACCCATTTTCGACTCCAAGCATTCACTCATGCTAATGCTCAAAATCACTAGGCCCAAAAACAAAAAAGCCCCGCAGCAATTTCTTGCTACGGGGCGATATTATTATGGCGTCTATATATCGATTTCTAACTGATTAGAAAGACAGGAAGAAGCCAGCAATTGTTGCTGCCATCAGGTTAGATAGAGTACCAGCTACAACCGCTTTAACACCCATACGTGCGATGTCGTGACGACGGTTTGGAGCAATACCACCTAGACCACCTAGAAGAATCGCAATTGAAGAAAGGTTTGCGAAACCACATAGAGCGAACGAGATAATTGCTTGAGTCTTAACAGACATTACTTGACCAGTCGCTTCAACGATTTGAGCGTTTTCACCGATGTACGGTACGAAGTTTAGGTATGCAACGAATTCGTTAACAACTGTCTTCTGACCAATGAAAGAACCAGCAATAGTTGCTTCTTCCCATGGAACACCAATGATGAATGCTAACGGTGCGAAGATCCAACCTAGAAGAAGTTCTAGAGTTAGGTTTTCCATACCGAACCAACCACCGATGCCACCTAGGATACCGTTGATAAGAGCGATTAGACCGATGAATGCTAGTAGCATTGCACCAACGTTAAGTGCTAGTTGTAGACCAACTGACGCACCGCCAGCAGCTGCATCGATAACGTTAGCAGGCTTGTCGTCGCCACCGTCGATGTCTGAACCTAGGTTCTCGTCAACTTCATCAGTTTCAGGCTTGATGATTTTAGCGAATAGTAGACCACCAGGTGCTGCCATGAATGACGCTGCTACTAGGTACTCTAGAGGTACACCCATAGATGCGTAACCCGCTAGTACACCACCAGCAACAGACGCTAAACCACCACACATTACTGCGAATAGTTCAGAGTTAGTCATTTTAGGAACAAATGGACGAACAACTAGAGGCGCTTCCGTTTGACCAACGAAGATGTTTGCAGCTGCAGACATAGACTCGGCGCGAGAAGTACCTAGAGCTTTCTGAAGACCACCACCAAGAACCTTGATTACAACTTGCATCGCACCAATGTAGTAAAGTACAGAGATAAGAGCAGAGAAGAAGATTAGTGTTGGTAGAACTTGGAATGCAAAGATGAATCCGATACCGTCAACTGAGAAGTTAACAAGGCTACCAAATAGGAAGCCAGTACCATCTTTACCGTAGTCGATCACGTTTGCTACACCAGCAGAGAAACCTGCAAGTAGATCACGACCCCAAGGGATGTAAAGTACGAATGCACCAAGTGCGAATTGGATAGCGAAAGCGCCACCCACTGTTCTTAGATTAATTGCTTTGCGGTTGTCGGATAGTAGTACTGCGATTGCAATCAGTGCAACCATTCCGACGAGGCTCATAAACAGGCTCATAGTTTATGACTTCCTTATTAGTTATTTATTGGCGTGTTACAAAATGGGGCTATAAAGCGGAGGCAATTATACTCATGCGACCACTAATAAAGTAATGCCGTCCTCACACTTTCGTAGAAGATTCATGTACCATTCACACGTAAATGTGAGCCGAATCACAAGCCAAGTGCAATTTACGCAAACGATAAACAAAAACCTTCGATTTTATTCACATATACCGAATGCGCGATGGCTATTTTGCCAAATTTGCGCTGCAACCGATTGCTTCGGTTCTTTTCTAAGCAAAAACAGTTCATTTAAGATCGTAACTAAATACTTGGAATGATTAACATTTCCTTGTTTTCCATGCATGGGCATATCCGGGGCATCCGTTTCTAATACCAGGCACTCAAGAGGCAGTTTTGAGATAGTGGTGCGTGTTTTTTGTGCTCTTGGGTAAGTAATCGTTCCACCGACACCAATATAGAAACCAAGCTGAATCCACGCCAAAGCCTGCTGTTCGCTCCCTGAAAATCCATGAATCACGCCACCCAAAGTAAATTTATACTGCTTTATTAGCTCAATAAGTCGGTTAAAAGACTTCCTTTCATGGATGATTAAAGGCAGCTTAAACGCCTTAGCTAGCTCTATTTGTTGAATGAAAAAACGCTCTTGTTTCTCCCGTGCAACATCGACAAAAAAGTCGAGACCACACTCTCCTATCGCAACACATTGACTGGTTTTTGATGAGAGTAATTGGCGAAGTTCCGAAAATTGCTCGTCATTGGCTTGCTCTAAAAAGTAAGGATGAAAGCCTAATGCGTAATAAACATTAGGGTAAGATTGAGCGATTTCATCAAGCTTCCTCCAGTTACTTTGGCCAATAGAAGGGATGATTAACTTCTCGACTTGCGCCTGTTTCGCTTCTTTAACGTAACCTTCAATACCTTTATCAAGTGAAAAACCTTGCTCAAAAATGTCAAAGTCCGCATGGCAATGGGTGTCAAACAGCGGAAATTCACTTAATTCTGGTGTCATCTTCCCTACTCTCTGTTTGTTGTCCTTGAGGGTCACGGCGATAAGCCACGCAGCTGCGCTTATTTTCAGGCGTTAAGCCAAGCTCTTCGCACCACTTATCGTATTTCTTAATCCAAGCTTTTATCCAACTGAACATACTTACCTTAAGCCTCTAACCTCAAAAGACACGAATAAAAAAACGCCTATTGCAGAACAATAGACGTTTTTGTTTAACTCGAATAGAGCGCAGAGTAATTAGTGCTCGCGCGTCGCTCGGAACTGAACTTCTGGGAAACGTTCAGAAGCTAGGTTCAAATTCACCATAGTCGGTGCGATGTAAGATAGGTTATCACCACCATCTAACGCTAGGTTAGCTTGGCTCTTACGTTTGAACTCTTCTAGTTTCTTAGCGTCATCACATTCAACCCAACGTGCAGTTGCAACGTTCACACCTTCGTAAATCGCTTCAACGTTGTATTCCGCTTTCAAGCGCGCTACAACCACATCAAACTGAAGTACACCAACTGCACCAACGATCAGATCGTTATTTTGCAAAGGACGGAATACTTGAACCGCGCCCTCTTCAGAAAGCTGAACCAAGCCTTTTAGAAGTTGCTTCTGCTTCAATGGATCGCGCAGACGAATACGACGGAATAGCTCAGGCGCAAAGTTAGGAATACCTGCGAACTTCAAGCTTTCGCCTTGAGTAAAGGTATCGCCAATCTGAATTGTGCCGTGGTTATGCAGACCAATTATGTCACCCGCGTATGCTTTTTCAGCACGAGCACGGTCACCCGCCATGAAGGTTACTGCATCAGAGATACTGACGTTCTTACCAGTACGAACATGGTTCATCTTCATACCTTGGTCGTAAGTACCCGATACGATACGCATGAATGCGATACGGTCACGGTGTTTTGGATCCATGTTTGCTTGGATCTTAAATACGAAACCAGAGAACTTCTCTTCAGTCGCTTCAACATCACGCTCATTTGCTTGACGTGTTTGAGGCGCAGGAGCCCATCGAGTTAGGCCATCAAGCATATGGTCAACACCGAAGTTACCCAATGCAGTACCGAAGTAAACCGGAGTCAATTCGCCAGCAAGGAACAGTTCGTGATCAAACTCAGGACATGCGCCGATAACCAATTCAAGTTCTTCACGAACGCTGCTCGCCAGATCTTCGCCAACAGCTTCGTCTAGTTCAGGGTTATCTAGACCTTTGATGATGCGAACTTCTTGGATCTCATGGCCGTGGCCAGATTCATACAAGATCGTTTCATCACGGTGAATGTGGTAAACGCCTTTAAACTCTTTACCACAACCGATAGGCCAAGAGATTGGAGCACAAGCCATACCTAGCTCGCTTTCCACTTCATCTAGCACTTCCATTGGGTCACGAACATCACGGTCAAGTTTGTTCATAAACGTTACGATTGGTGTATCACGTAAACGCGTTACTTCCATCAGTTTACGAGTACGATCCTCGACACCTTTTGCAGCATCGATAACCATCAAACAAGAGTCAACCGCGGTTAATGTACGGTACGTATCTTCCGAGAAATCTTCGTGTCCAGGAGTATCGAGTAGGTTGACTAGACAATCGTTGTATGGGAATTGCATTACAGACGTAGTTACCGAGATACCACGTTCTTTTTCCATCTCCATCCAGTCAGATTTAGCGTGCTGGTTAGAGCCACGGCCTTTTACGGTACCCGCTTTTTGAATCGCGTTTCCGAATAAAAGAACTTTTTCAGTAATCGTGGTTTTACCCGCATCCGGGTGAGAGATAATCGCAAACGTTCTACGTTTGCTCACTTCTTGTTGGAAAGACATAGTCGCCCTTTGCTGATCTAAAGCGTAAAAAGGGCAAGTAGATAATACTTGCCCTTGAATTCTGTGTGCGGATTATACAGAAAGCGTGTCACTTTCTAAAGGGTCAGTTTACACCCTATTTTGTGGCTAATTCCGGAGCTAGCGGTCTAGTTCACGAAAAGACGTAACATGACTAGCTAAAAGACATAAAAAGATAGCTCATAATGATGGCGTCTTCGTTGCCTTGCTTGGTTGGATAATAGTTACGACGGCGGTCGACTTCATTAAAGCCAGCCTTCTCGTAAAGATTAAAAGCATTCACATTACTTTCGCGAACTTCCAGCCAAGCACTTTCCGCGTCAGCTTGTTCACACATATCGAGAAAGTGCTCAACCAAAGCCTTACCGTAACCTTTGCCTTGCTGCTTAGGGTCAACCGCTATCGTCAGCAAAGTAACCTCACCGACAATGTTCTGAGCATAGAAATAGCCGACCACTTGCCCATCGACTTCTAAAACACGGTGGCTGCCTCCACGACTATTAAGATCACGGATCATATTTTCAGACCAAGGATGAGAATGCGCGGTCTGCTCAATTTGCCAAATTGCGTCTAGGTGTTGTTCTGAAGTGGGTAAAAGTTGATTAGTCATAAGCACAAATTTGTTGCCATAAGTCGCGGCGATGTTGGTTATTACCGTTAATGTCAGACAGTAATGGAGATTGAAGTGTTTTTGCCTTCAGTTCATGGGCAGATTCGCAACCAGCAAACCATACCCATTCAACCGAACTTAAATCCACAGCAGACAAGTGTTGCGGTTGAAGGTGTAAAGCTTGAGATAAGTCGAGCTTGATACTTTTGAGTACTCGCTCAAACATCACGGCGAGATCATCCTGAGGTTTTTCTGGTGAAACCAACAGTAACTTGCAATCATTCGATAACAGAGTCAATTCAGATTCATAACCAGCCAAACGCTCTGGGTGACTTAACTCCCATTGGCTAATGCCCATCTCTTGTAGATATTGCGCGTGTGTTTGTGACATATCTAGCGGTCGTAACCTTTGGTTTGTTGGTATTAATATTCTTCGAGTGAACTTAAACGGTGCTCATTGGGGCTGATACTAACAAAAAATAAAGGAGCATCAAGCTCCTTTATTTAGACTAAATCAGTTTGTATCTTATTGAGTGGTAAATCAGCTTATAAGTCGTTGAACTCTGGGCTGTAAGCAATTTCACCAGAATGCCCAGCAAACGCCCCTTCTACCAACTCAATCGCTTGAAAAGCGCCTTCAGGCACATCCCAAACACAACTCAGGCCAAATTCGCTCGCCGCCTTGAAACCAAAACGACCGTAGTAAGCAGGATCACCGAGTACAACACAGGCTGGGTAACCAAAATCTACCAAAGTAGAAAATGCGTCTTCAACCAGTGATTTGGCAATGCCTTGATTGCGGAACTCTTCTTTCACGGCGAGAGGTGCGAGCCCCTGCCAGTTATGATCGTCACCATCAAGAGTAAGAGGGCTAAACATCAGGTGACCAACCACCTCCCCTTCATCAGAACAAGCCACCAGCGATAGCGTTAAATGGCTATTCTCACGCAAGCTCATAACCAAATTAGCTTCTGCATCCGTTTCAAAAACAGATTTCAATAAACGATCGATGACAAGTATATCTGCCGGTGCTTCAGTTCGAATAAGCATTCATTACCTCACTTTGTGTATCTGGGGATTGTACTCCCTTCTGCACAAAATCAGCTAATTGATTTAACAAAGTTTTCATAGGAGTCGGCAATAAGTCTAAATCGACGCTATCCATCAAATTTTTCACTTCCAAGCCTAGCTCGGTATCGCCCTCAATAGACAGTCGACGTTGGAAGAAAAGCGTATCTGGGTCTTCTTTTCGCCCAGCAATCAACACGAGATCATTTAGATTGCCACTAAAACTCACATCTTCATTGACCTCTTTATCAGCGACAACTAGTTGCTCATTTTTGTAGCTAATACACCAACTTAACCCCATATCTTTTATTGAAACTTTAAGCCACTTGTCTTCTAAGAACTCAAAATCACCATCCTCTAAAGCCTCCTTGAATACATTTTTCAATGCTTCTAATAAGGCTTTTTTTTGTACTGATTTTGGTAATAACTGGACTGGAGATCGCAAAATTGATGCGGCATTTTGAACTAGTTGAGTGCGTATCTTGTTTATCACGTGACTTATCCGTAACTTTGTCAATAATATAGAAAGCATCATAGATGATGTTGAGATCTCAGTTACTGTTATGTATCAAATTAATTCAGTTTGATGCTCGACCTTTAATATATTGATAATCACAGTTATAGTAACTCTGGTCATGAAAATCACAGCGAATCGCTGCACTCACAAGTAAACATCGATAGCTGAACAAAAAGCAATCAATGTTTATCGATAGTGAATATTCAAGCTCTTGGAGAATTGGTAGTACTTTGATGCCTCCCCAGCAACTACAACATTGGTTTACACAGCTTACTGCAAACAGCCCGTTCTTTTTTGCGGTACTTGATGCTCAACATAACTATTTTATGGTGAATGAGCGTTACTGTGATATTGCTGGTTTAAGTAAAACAGAGCTTGTAGGCATGAATGACCGCCAAACCTTGGGCGAGCAATTCTATCAACACCTAAAGCCTTACTATGAGCGTGCATTCAATGGCGAAACGATTGAGGCCGAAATCACCCTAAACGAAACGGCTTTAGACACTAGCCTTCATTTCAGCCTATCTCCGCTTACCAATGGTAAAAAGACTGAATACATCATCTTTCACGCCTTCGATACATCTGAAAACCAAGTACTTGTCCGTTCTTTAGAAGAGTCTGAAGCGAAATTCCACAAGCTATCTCACCTGCTCCCAGACGGATTGCTATTAGTTGAAAACGACTACATTCTGTCTTCGAACCCTGCAGCTGCGCGCTTACTTGGTTTTAACTCCACCACAGAATTGATTGGCGAAGAGTTAGGCCGATTATTTATCGATGAACAAACCAAAACAGTCTTTAATAATGACCTCAGCTCCATTATTTCTGAGTCTGGCTTGGTTTGTTTAACGGGTGCTCGATGTGGCTTTGAACGTAAAGTTCAGTTAAATATCGACTCGACGGTCATTCTTGGAAGCAGTACCCAACTCGTACTTATTCAAGACGCTCAAGAAACAACAAAACAATACACCCCCGCTAACAGTGAAGATGCCTACATCGATACACTGACTAAGCTCTACAACCGACTTGGGTTTACCAAAAGCCTTGAGCAGTTCATTCACAACAAGACCCCTGTTGTGATGCTCTACTTAGACATCGATAACTTCAAAAATATCAATGACTCACTTGGCCACCACATCGGTGATAAAGTGATTAAAGAGGTCGCATCTCGCTTAAAACGACAACTGCCTCGTCAAGCTATTATTGGCCATTTAGGCGGTGATGAATTTGGTATTATTCTACCTGAGCCTGAACACCCACGAACACCTGAAATACTCTCTGAAAAGATCATATCTCTGATCAACCAACCCTTCGATCTCCACCATTTTAGCAAGCGTTTAGCCTGCTCGATTGGTAGTGTGAGCTTTCCTCACGATGGCAGTGACGCACGTATCTTGCTACAGAATGCTGACACCGCAATGTATGAAGCTAAGGATCGTGGACGCAACCGCCTGATCAAGTTCAACGAACAGATGAACAAAGAAGCGCGAATGCGACTGTGGCTTGAGATAGAACTGCAAAAAGCACTGCAACAGAACGGGCTTGAGGTTTGGTACCAACCAAAAGTAAATGCGCGTGACTTCACCATTAACGGAGCAGAAGCTCTGGTACGTTGGAAACACCCCGTAGAAGGTTATATTAGCCCTGCCGCATTTATTCCTGTAGCGGAACGAGCTGGCCTTATTGAACAACTTGGTCGTGTGGTAATGCGCGAAGTATTTGCCACGGTGAAACGTTGGAAGATGCAAGGTATTTTACCTGGTCGCGTCGCGATCAACCTTTCACCAGAGCAGTTTGGTAATCCAAAATTGATTGATTTCATGGAGAAGTTGCTGCGTTCTACTGAGCTAGATCCAAGTGCGATTACCTTTGAGCTTACAGAAAGTGCCGTAATGAGTGATAGTGAGCACACGCTTCAAATGCTGAACGCGATTAAGAGACTTGGCTTTGCGTTATCCATCGATGACTTTGGTACGGGTTACTCTTCTCTATCTTACCTTGCTCGCTTTCCGATTGATGAGCTTAAAATTGACCGGGCTTTTATCTCAGATATCGATACCTTACCAAAGCAAATTACCGTAATTGAAAACATCATCAACCTTGGGAAATCTCTCGATTTAACCGTGGTTGCAGAGGGTGTCGAAACCAGTGAGCAAGCAACCCTGCTGTCTAACCTCAACTGTGGTTCAATTCAAGGTTTCCACTTCTATCGCCCTCAACCAAAACAAGAGGTTGAAGAACTGTTCGCCCAAAACCGTCGTCACAAGAATTAATTAAACACGCCCTCCAACACCAAGCTAAAGCGTAAATTCGCCATTCGTCAGTACCTCAAATGGGGTAAAAGCAGATTTATCCATCTAAACCTGCCTTACATCAATTCCGTCATTCATAATTCTTCATAAAATACTCGCTTCAATTTTATTCTATTGGTAGTGAGCAAATGGAACTCTTATGCCCAGCGGGTAACTTACCTGCTTTGAAAACCGCTATTGATTGCGGTGCGGATGCTGTCTATATCGGATTCAAAGACGATACGAATGCCCGACACTTCGCAGGACTTAACTTTGCGGGTAAAAAGCTCGATCGTGCTGTGCAGTATGTGCATGACCGCAACAAGAAAATTCACGTTGCCTTAAATACTTTTGCTCACCCAAACGGCTTCGAACGCTGGACTAACGCTGTAGATAACGCCGCCGCACTAGGCGTTGATGCGCTGATCATCGCTGACATTGCGGTGCTCGAGTACGCTGCAAATAAATATCCAGAACTAGAGCTGCACTTATCAGTACAAGCATCTGCGACCAATGCAGCCGCTATCGACTTCTATCATAAAAATTTCAACGTTAAGCGTGTGGTATTGCCGCGCGTATTGTCGATCCATCAGGTCAAACAGCTTTCTCGTAACATCACTTCTGACGTTGACCTCGAAGTATTCGCTTTTGGTAGCTTATGTATCATGGCAGAAGGCCGTTGCTACCTCTCTTCATACATGACGGGTGAATCGCCAAATACGGTTGGGGCATGTTCTCCAGCAAAATACGTTCGCTGGCAAGAAACGGATGGCGGACTTGAATCTCGCTTGAACGAAATCCTTATCGACAAGTATGAAGCAGGTGAGAACGCAGGTTACCCAACGCTATGTAAAGGCCGATTTGAAGCAGAAGTAGATGGTGAGCGAAAGCGTTATCACGCACTTGAAGAGCCAACTAGCCTTAACACACTATCTATGTTGCCTGAGCTTTTCGCCGCGAATGTTGCTTCTGTGAAGATTGAAGGTCGCCAACGTAGCCCTGCTTATGTCGAGCAAGTCACTCGCACTTGGCGCGCAGCCATCGATCGCTACTTAGCGAACCCTGAACAATACCAAGTGGAACAAGCTTGGAATGCGACACTGGCGAATGTATCTGAAGGTACACAAACCACGCTTGGCGCTTACCACCGTAAATGGCAATAGAGCCAAATGGAGAACTCAATGAAATACGCATTAGGCCCTCTACTTTATTTTTGGCCAAAACAAGATGTTGAAAGCTTCTATGAGCAAGCAAAATCAAGCTCTGCCGACATCATCTACCTCGGTGAAGCGGTGTGCTCAAAGCGCCGTGAGATGAAAGCAAAACACTGGATGGACATAGCAAAAGAGCTGTCTGATTCAGGTAAGCAAGTGGTACTTTCAACCATGGCATTGCTAGAAGCCCCAAGCGAAGTCAACATCATGAAGAAGTACATTGATAACGGTGACTTCGCCATTGAAGCCAATGATGTATCTGCGATTCAACTGGCAAGTGAAAGTAAGGTGCCTTTTGTTGTTGGCCCTGCGGTGAACACCTACAATGCACGCACTCTGAACCTGTTCTTGAAACAAGGTATGACGCGTTGGTGTATGCCCGTTGAGCTTTCTCGCGAGTGGCTAAGCAACGTAATGAAACAGTGCGAAGAGCTTAATATTCGTAATAAGTTCGAAGTAGAAGTGTTTAGCCATGGCTACTTACCTCTTGCTTACTCTGCACGTTGCTTTACAGCCCGAGCAGAGAACAAAGCCAAAGACGATTGCGAAACCTGCTGCATCAAATACCCAACAGGTCTACAGGTCGAAAGCCAAGAAGGCCAATCGGTATTTAACCTTAATGGTATCCAGACGCAATCAGGTTACTGCTACAACCTAGTCAATGATCTACCGAGCATGCATGACTTGGTCGATGTCGTTCGCCTGAGTCCATTGGGTATCGACACTTTCTCTGAAATCAATAACTTCAGAGCGAACGAGCAAGGTCAAAAACCAATGAAGATTGAAAGCCGCCAGTGCAATGGCTACTGGCATCAGCTTGCGGGTTTAGACGTTAAAAACATCTAGTTTCTAGAGTTAAACCCATCAGCCACAGAGACAAAAAGGTCTAGCATTCGCTAGACCTTTTTAATTCTACTTAAGAAATACGACCTATGCCGCCGCTGTATTCATCGGTGAGACATCGAGCTTCTTTACATCTTTGTAGAGCATCACCATCACCACCACGCTTAGCGCAATATTAGACAGTGGGTACGCAACCCAGATCCCCGGCACACCGTACAACTTAGGCATAATGTACAAGAAAGGTAACTGGATAAGCATATTACCTAGCATGACAAACATCGCTTTACTGCCTTTGTTGACCGCCTGATAGTAAGCACCCGCTACCACTAAGAAGCCATCAAGCGCCAGTGCAAACATGTGCAATCGAATACCCAACACGGTGTACTCAACTAGCTGAGGTTCATCTGAGTTAAAGACTGACACAAACTCTCGTGGGAACGCGTTCAGAAGCAGCACGAACGCCACACCAATCAATACCGAACTCATCATCGCAATCTTAAGTAGCTTACGGATATTCGCTTGGTTACGCGCACCATGGTTATAACTCACCAATGGTTGCATGCCGTTGGCGATACCTTCAGCCGTGAGATAATAAACCGTCACTATGTAGCCCAAAATCGCGTAAGCACCAATCATCAACTGGTCGCCATATTGAGAGAACAACGCATTGTGCAGCGCAACCATCATCGAACCGTAAGCGTACATAAAGAAGCTTGATGTACCAATGGCAAAGATTTGTGGAATCACATCAAGCTTCAGTCTCAGTTCATTCCAACGCAAGCGCAGGTTTGCTCGACGTGAGAAGAAGTAAGCTAACCCCAAACCTGTTACTACAAACTGAGCAATCGCGGTTGCCAATGCAGCACCCTTCAACTCCCAACCAAGCTGAGCAATAAACAGATAATCCAGAGCTATATTGATCACCGCACCGACAATCATCAGTATGGTGGCCAAGTTCGGGCTGTCATCGTTACGCAGTAAAAACGGCATCGCGATCGAACCTAGCGTGAAGACACTCGCGCCAATCAGAATGTGTAAGTATTGTAGGCCAAGTTCATACACTCTCCCTTCTGCGCCCTGCCAAAGCAAGAAGTTATCAGCAAACAAAAACAGCAATGCAGAAACAATAGGTGTTATCGCCAACAACAAGGTTAAACCTGTTGCTAAGATCTCCTTAGCGCCTTGAGTATCTTTTTCACCTTGGCGAATCGAGACAAGCGCACCTGTACCTACACCCACCAACATACCAATACCGAGAATCGAACCAATCACAGGCCACGCAACATTGATACCTGCAAGTCCATCAGCCCCCACATAGCGGCCAATGAAGATGCCATCCACCACTTGGTAAAGGCCATTAACCAACATGGCAGCCACAGTAGGGATTGTGTATCGCCAAAACTGACGACTAATTGAGTTACTCATTTCTTACTCTACTTTCATCTGTGAGTCGCATATCAACAAGATATGACTCGAAAAATTAGTTAACAAGGCTAACTAAATATCTAAATTATTTACTTCAAAGCTTTATTTAATAATAGGTTTAGCTGCTGAGACTCTTGCTCAGACAAACGACTTTCCAATATCTGTGCCATGACCTGATAGATCTTACTTTCTTCTTCTAAGCCGACTTCAGCTTTGCTGGTCAATACGACCAACTTAGACCTCGCATCTTCGAGCGAAGCTTTACGCTCAACAAGCCCCTTTCTCTCTAGTCTCTGAACCATAGTGGTTGCTGAAGGCTTGGTCACCTGCATCTCAATCGCAAGATCAGTCAATCGAATCGGTTCAGGAGAAGATTGAATGACCTTCAAATAGTCATACTCATTGAAGCTCAATTGGCAAATAGGATCTTCATTTACCTGAGTTCGCCATATCTTAGAGGCGAAGCGCTCAATCTTTTCTAAATTCTGGTTCAGCATACTCACCTAATCAAGAATGGCATTTAGTTAGCAAGGCTAACTATTTTAGTGTTGTTTAAATAAAAAGCAATCAAAAACGAGCCCCCCCCCCCACCACCTGTTTATAAAAAAGGAACATAAAAAAACCGCTGACAGGCAGCGGTTCTTCGGAATCAAAATATATCGTTTACTTTGTGTCGGCTTTTTCTTCGGCCTCAGCCAACTTAACTTTTGCTAAGTGCTCGGCTTTAAGAGTAGTAAATATACGGCTTAGCTCTAAGAAAGAGTAACGATGCTCTACATATTCATACACATTGAAAGACACTGACAACTTGTACAGAGAGATCGCATTCGCGTAGTCCCCATTCATGTGGTAACGCTTAGCAAGGTAGAAATATGTCTCAGTTAGGCGCTGCGCAAGTAACGTGTTGTCACGAGTACCGGTCAAGATGGCCTTAAAAGCCTGCTCTTCAGTAATGTCATCAAGCATAATCGCGACTAATACCCAACCCCACTGCTCATCACGGCTCTCGTAACGTTTTTGCAAATCAAGCTTGGCTTGCTCTGGCGTGAGTTCGTGCTGAATGATATACAACCAAAGCGCACGGAATGGATCACTTGGGTCATCGGTATAATGCTTCGTCATCTCTTCATTGGCTAAATCATAACGTTCGCCGTAGTAGAGTGCGATAGAGCGGTTTCTTTCTGCGTAAGAGTTTGCAGGATCAAGCTCTAACGTAGAATCAAAAGATTCATAAGCCGCATCAAACTCCCCTACCTGCGTAAAGTAAACCCCCAAAAGGTTGAAGATATCAGGTTGAGCAGGGTTCAATGAAAGAGATTGGTTGAAGTCGAGACGTGCTAGATCACGCAGGCCAACACTATCGTAGTAGTTACCACGTTCAAACAGCATCTTAGATCGAACTTCATCATTCAAGTCCGGGCGCTGTAATAATTGACTAAGACGTGCAATTTGAACCTCTTGCTGAACGCTTGGTTGCAGCGGTACAGCCATTGGTGGATAAACCCAACGTGAGGTGTTATCTGATGTTGTCGCACAACCTGTCAGTACAAGCAGTAAACACATACTCGCGGTTTGAAACCATTTCACAAATAATTACTCCTGTTATGACCGCAATAAAAAAGGGGAGCGATATGCTCCCCTTTATAACATGCTTTTTTACCAATGGGTTAGAAATCACTAAAAAGCGATAGTCCCATTAATAGGCTAAGAATTACTCAGCAGCAGGTGCTTCGCCTTCAGCTGGCGTTTCAACTGCTTCTTTCATGCTTAGACGTACACGGCCTTGACGGTCAATTTCAAGAACCTTAACTGGTACTTCTTGACCTTCAGTTAGGTAGTCAGACACTTTCTCAACGCGCTTATCAGCGATTTGAGAGATGTGTACTAGACCATCTTTACCTGGAAGGATAGTAACGAATGCACCGAAGTCAGCTAGACGAGCAACTTTACCTTGGTAAATGCGGCCAACTTCAACTTCAGCAGTGATCTCTTCGATACGACGGATAGCTTCTTTAGCAGCTGCGCCTTCAGTAGCAGCAATCTTGATTGTGCCATCGTCTTCGATTTCGATTGTAGTACCCGTTTCTTCACAAAGAGCACGGATAACTGCGCCGCCTTTACCGATAACATCTTTGATCTTATCAGAGCTGATTTTCATTGTGTGGATACGTGGAGCGAATTCAGAGATATCTTCACGAGCACCAGAGATAGCTTCATCCATTACAGAAAGGATGTGCTTACGTGCACCTTGCGCTTGGTTAAGAGCAATTTGCATGATCTCTTTAGTGATACCTTCGATCTTGATGTCCATTTGAAGTGCAGTGATACCAGCGTTAGTACCTGCTACTTTAAAGTCCATATCACCTAGGTGATCTTCGTCGCCAAGGATGTCAGAAAGAACAACGAAATCGTCGCCTTCTTTAACAAGACCCATTGCGATACCCGCAACAGAAGCTTTGATTGGAACACCAGCATCCATAAGTGCTAGAGATGTACCACATACAGAAGCCATTGAAGAAGAACCGTTAGATTCTGTGATTTCCGATACAACACGAACTGTGTATGGGAATTCGTCAACAGAAGGCATTACTGCTTGGATACCACGTTTAGCAAGCTTACCGTGACCAATTTCACGACGCTTAGGAGAACCAACGAAACCAGTCTCACCTACACAGTATGGAGGGAAGTTGTAGTGTAGAAGGAAGTTGTCTTTCTTCTCACCCATTAGGCTGTCGATGATTTGTGCATCACGTTGTGTACCAAGCGTTGCAGTAACAAGTGCTTGAGTTTCACCACGAGTGAATAGAGAAGAACCGTGTGTACGTGGAAGAACACCAGTACGTACGTCTAGCGCACGAACCATGTCTTTTTCACGGCCATCAATACGTGGGTTGCCAGCAATGATGCGGCTACGTACTACGTTTTTCTCTAGAGAACCAAGCATGCCGCGGATTTCGCGCTCATCTAGGTTTTCGTCTTGTGCAATTAGAGCTTCAACAGTGTCGTTCTTGATTGCGCCAACTTGCTCGTAACGAGCCATTTTCTCAGTGATCTGGTACGCGTCAGATAGACGTGTTTCAGCTTGCTCAGCAACTTTAGCTTTAAGCTCAGTGTTAACTGCTGGCGCTTCCCAGTTCCAAGATGGAGTTGCAACTTCAGCAGCAAACTCGTTGATTGCTTTGATTACAACTTGTTGTTGGTCGTGACCGTAAACAACAGCTGAAAGCATTTCTTCTTCAGATAAGTTATCTGCTTCAGATTCAACCATAAGTACTGCGCCTTCTGTACCAGACACAACTAGGTCTAGTTTAGAGTTTTCAAGCTCAGTATTTGATGGGTTAAGAACAAGTTCGCCGTCGATGTGACCAACACGTGCAGCACCGATAGGACCATTGAATGGAGCACCAGAGATAGCAAGTGCAGCAGACGTTGCGATCATAGTGATCATGTCTGGGTTTACGTCAGGGTTGATAGAAACAACCGTAGCGATAACTTGAACTTCGTTTTTAAACGCACTTGGGAAAAGTGGACGAATTGGACGGTCAATCAGACGAGCTGTTAGTGTTTCGCCTTCAGATGGACGACCTTCGCGCTTGAAGAAACCACCAGGGATTTTACCCGCAGCGTATGTACGCTCTTGGTAGTTAACTGTTAGAGGGAAGAAATCTTGACCCGCAACAGCTTCTTTTTTAGCAACAACAGAAACGAATACTGATGTATCGTCCATAGTCGCCATTACAGCAGCAGTAGCTTGACGTGCCATTACGCCCGTTTCTAGAGTAACGGTGTGGTTACCGTACTGGAATGACTTTACAACTGGTTTTTCAAACATTGTATATCCTTCATCTGAAAATCTCTTTTCAGAATAAGTGAATGAATGCTCAGCAATAACTAATCGCGACTAGTAAAAAAAGACGAGAAGTTCAATCAGACTAAACATCTGCTTTTAATAGTCGCGACCTATTGGCCGACATCTGTGACTGTTATTGTTGAGCTAATTAGGGTGCGAAATAATCAAACAATTATTCGCGTGCGAGAGTATAAACTATTTTCTTGGTAAGAGACATTTTCACGATTAAAAATCAGGTTAACCGCACAGAGAACCTTCATTTTTAACATTAAAAATATAACAGGCACAAAAAAAGGAGCATAAATGCTCCTTTTCTTCAAACTGTCTTTGCAGACATCGCTATTAGCGACGTAGGCCTAGACGCTTGATTAGGTCTTGGTAACGAGTAAGGTTTTTGCCTTTCAAGTAATCAAGAAGCTTACGACGGCTAGAAACCATACGTAATAGACCACGACGGCTGTGGTGATCGTGTTTGTGCGCTTTGAAGTGACCTTGTAGGTGGTTGATAGAAGCAGTAAGTAGTGCTACTTGTACTTCTGGTGAACCTGTGTCGCCTTCAGATTGTGCGTATTCTGCAACGATTGCTGCTTTAGTTTCTGCATTCAGAGACATAAATCTCTCCTGATAAGAGTAAGTTTATATTTGTAGCAGCCAATCTCTGATTCAGCCGCTACGCGAGTCGAGGATTATAGGGAAGTTTACGAGTTGGTGCAATAACAATCGAACTGATGAAAAACGAAAAAAGCGAACCATTAAAATTAAGGGCTCGCTTTCTATATTATTGATTCGCTTTTCCAGGCTAAGCGCCAATACCTAACTAGGTTTCAGCGTTATGGTTGTGGCTCTTCATCTCTGAAAACAACCAAACGCTTCGGTGCAACTCGGCCATCTTCAGCAATCTGAGCAACACCAACAAACAGTTTCTCTTCACCACTTGTCATGCGAACCGTACCTTCAGTTGGCGCACCAGAAACCTGAACGGGCATACCGTGCTGAACTAGGTCAGTCAGTTCCGCGTTTAAGTTAACTTCTGGTAAGTCTTCAACGGCTGTGTCCATTGGCATTAATAGTGGATCAAGCAGTTCTTTGGGTGCAATTTCTTGCGCCTGCGCTTGCTCTAGGATCTCGTTCAACTGCTCCAAAGTCACCATACGATCGTACGGATACTTAGCAACACCAGTACGGCGAAGCATGGTCACGTGGGCACCACAACCTAGCATTTCACCAAGATCGTCGGTAATTGTGCGGATGTAAGTGCCTTTTGAACAATGCACTTCCATCTCAACTTCATCACCTTCAAAGCGAAGCAGTTCAATAGAGTAAACAGTGATTTTACGAGATTCACGAGGCACCTCGATACCTGCACGTGCGTATTCATACAAAGGCTTACCTTGATACTTCAATGCTGAGAACATTGACGGAATCTGGTCGGTTTCCCCTTTGAAGCTTGCAATGCAGCGTTCAAGTTGCTCTTGAGTCACGTTAACATCTCGTGTCTCTACCACTTCACCATCAGAGTCAGAAGTATTGGTACGCTCACCAAGCTTAGCGATTACTACGTAGCGCTTGTCAGAATCTAATAGAAACTGAGAAAACTTCGTTGCTTCACCAAGACAAATTGGCAGCATGCCAGTCGCAAGAGGATCAAGAGCACCGGTGTGCCCTGCCTTCTCTGCAAAGTAAATACGTTTTACTTTTTGCAGTGCATCATTAGACGAAATGCCCGTTGGCTTATCTAACAGAATTACCCCGTTGATAGGGCGACCTTTACGACGGCGAGCCATTACTCTTCGCCCTTAGACTGAGTTTCGTCAGTTCGGCCAGACTCTTCTTGCTTACGCTTATCGTCGTTTAAAACTTCACTTACTAAGTTAGACATACGCATGCCTTCTACTAGTGTGTTGTCGTAAGTAAAACGCACTTCAGGCGTTAGACGGTGACGAATACGCTTACCAAGAGCCATACGAACTGGCACTTCATGCTCTTTAAGAGCAGCAAGACATGATTCAGGTGTTTGCTCACCGATACATAGGAAAGTAACGAACACTTTTGCGTAAGCAAGGTCACGAGACACTTCTACGTCTGAGATAGTTACCATACCGATACGTGAGTCACGAACTTCACGTTGTAGGATAAGCGCAAGCTCCTTTTGAAGCTGCTGAGACACACGTTGTGTGCGGCTAAATTCTTTTGACATTTTCTTTTCTCACTTAGAAAGATGGGGGGCTTGGTAATTACCAGCCCCCCATGGTGTATTCAACAACCGATTACCTTATTACCTTTATTAGTAATGTTAGTAACCTTAGTCAATATGTCGAGTCGTACAGACTGATTAGTCTAGAGTACGTTTAACCTCAACGATTTCGAATACTTCGATCTGGTCACCAACGCGAACGTCATTGTAGTTCTTAACGCCAACACCACACTCGTAACCATTCTTAACTTCTTGAACGTCATCTTTAAAGCGACGAAGTGACTCTAGTTCACCTTCGTAGATAACAACGTTTTCACGAAGTACACGGATTGGGTTGCTACGCTTAATCGTACCTTCAGTAACGATACAACCAGCGATTGCACCAAGTTTAGGCGACTTAAATACGTCACGAACTTGTGCAAGACCAATGATTTCTTGACGGAATTCAGGAGCAAGCATACCGCCCATTGCCTGTTTAACTTCGTCAATCAGTTGGTAGATGATTGAGTAGTAACGTAGATCTAGGTTTTCGTTCTGAACTGTATTACGCGCAGTTGCGTCAGCACGAACGTTGAAACCAAGGATGATAGCGTTAGAAGCTGCAGCAAGCGTTGCGTCAGTTTCAGTAATACCACCAACACCAGAACCTACGATGTTCACTTTAACTTCGTCAGTTGACAGTTTCAGTAGAGAGTCAGCAATCGCTTCTACAGAACCTTGAACGTCAGCTTTAAGTACAACGTTAAGTTCAGCAACTTCGCCTGCCGTCATGTTCGCGAACATGTTCTCTAGTTTCGCTTTTTGTTGGCGAGCTAGTTTAACATCACGGAATTTACCTTGACGGTAGTTTGCAACTTCACGCGCTTTACGCTCATCACGTACAACAGTCGCTTCATCACCTGAAGCAGGAACGCCAGAAAGACCTAGAATTTCTACAGGGATAGATGGACCTGCAGTTTCGATGTCTTTACCGTTTTCATCACGCATTGCACGAACACGGCCGTACTCTTGACCACAAAGAACGATATCGCCTTTGTTTAGAGTACCAGACTGAACTAGTACTGTTGCAACTGGACCACGACCTTTATCAAGGCGAGATTCAACAACAACACCAGATGCCATGCCTTCTTTAACCGCTGTAAGTTCAAGAACTTCAGACTGAAGAAGGATAGACTCTAGAAGACCATCAATGTTTGTACCCTGTTTTGCAGAGATGTGAACGAAGATGTTCTCACCGCCCCATTCTTCAGGAATAACGTCGTATTGAGCTAGCTCATTCTTAACGTTGTCTGGGTTTGCACCCTCTTTGTCGATCTTGTTCACAGCAACAATCAGAGGAACGCCTGCCGCTTTCGCGTGCTGGATTGCTTCGATTGTTTGTGGCATTACGCCATCGTCTGCAGCAACAACAAGTACAACGATATCTGTCGCTTGAGCACCACGAGCACGCATAGCAGTAAAGGCCGCGTGTCCAGGAGTATCAAGGAACGTGATCATGCCGTTGTCAGTATCTACGTGGTAAGCACCAATGTGCTGCGTGATACCGCCAGCTTCGCCAGAAGCAACGTGTGCTTTACGAATGTAGTCAAGTGTTGAAGTTTTACCGTGGTCAACGTGACCCATGATAGTAACAACAGGAGCACGACCTTCAGCGATAGCATCGCTATCACGGTCAGCTAGTACTGCTTCTTCAAGTTCGTTTTCTTTACGTAGGATTACCTTGTGACCCATTTCTTCAGCAACAAGTTGTGCTGTTTCTTGGTCGATCACTTGGTTGATAGTCGCCATAGCGCCCATCTTCATCATTACTTTGATAACTTCAGTTGCTTTAACTGACATTTTGCTAGCCAGTTCAGAAACAACGATAGTTTCGCCGATAGCAACGTCAGATTTTGCAACAGTCGCTGACTTATCGAAGCCTTGCTGCATTGAAGTTGGTTTAGCAAGCTTACCTTTACCGCCACGACCACGTTGGTTACGACCACCACGGTTATTGCCAGGTTGAGTTGCTGGAGCTGGTTTCTTCTTGCGACGACGAGGTGCTTTCTCATCTTTTTTGTCTGCCGCATCTTCAGCTTCACGAGCGTAAGTAGAAGTCGTCACATGGTAATCCGCAGATTTCTCTTGCTCTTTCTTCTTCTTCTCTTCTTCAGACCAACGTTCTTGGTTCTCTTCTGCTAACTTACGAGCTTCTTCAACAAGCTTAGCTGCTTCAGCTTCGGCTTTACGAGTTGCTTCTTGCTCTTGACGAGCTTTAAGTTCATCCGCTTCTTTTTTCGCTTGTGCGTTAGCGTCTGCATTTTTTGAATTCATGTCTTTTTTAGCCTTTTCAGCTTGTGCGCGTTGAGCCTTCTCTTCAGCTTCACGTTTTGCATCCGCTTCACGTGTTACTTTTGCTTCGGCTTCGCGCTGTGCTTTCTCTGCAGCATCACGTTTCGCTTGCTCTTCAGCATCGCGTTGTGCTTTCTCTTCCGCTTCACGATTAGCTACTTCCTCAGCTTCACGTTTCGCTTCATCTTCAATAGTGCTGCGCTTCACGTAAGTACGCTTTTTACGTACCTCAACTTGAACATCCTTACTCTTACCGCCTCCAGCGGCAACACTTAGCGTGCTGCGGGTCTTGCGTTGAAGAGTTAAACGAGTCGGTTCTGTTTCACCAGAAGTATCGCCGTGCTCCTTTTTAAGGTGCGTTAGCAATGTTTGCTTCTCTGAATCAGTCACTTGGTCCGACCCTGCTTTCTTCATGCCTGCATCAGCAAGTTGTTCAATTAAGCGGTCAACTGGCGTACCAATCTCTTCACTCAGTGCTTTAACTGTTAATTGTGTCATACCGCTCTCTCTCCTTGCTGAATTATTCTTCGTCGCCGAACCAACAGATGTTACGCGCAGCCATAATTAGCTCGCCTGCACGCTCTGCAGTTAGGTCTTCGATGCCTTCTAGTTCATCAACGCCTTGGTCAGCTAGGTCTTCCAATGTCGCAACGCCTTTTGCTGCTAGCTTGTAAGCCATTTCACGCTCAAGACCTTCAAGTGCAAGTAGGTCTTCAGCTGGCTCAACACCATCGAAAGTTTCTTCTTTCGCTAGCGCTAGAGTTGTCAGTGCGTCTTTCGCGCGGTTACGCAATTCTTCAACGATACCTTCATCTAGACCATCTACTTCAAGAAGCTCGTTCACAGGAACGTAGGCTACTTCTTCAAGCGTAGAGAAGCCTTCTTCAACAAGCATTTGAGCAAAGTCTTCTTCGATATCTAGGTGCTTCATGAAGTTTTCAATAGAAGCAACTGCTTCTTCTTGGTGCTTCTTCTCTAGATCAGCAACAGTCATTACGTTCAGTTCCCAACCAGTAAGTTGAGACGCTAGACGTACATTTTGACCGCTACGACCGATAGCTTGCGCTAGATTGTCAGCTTCAACCGCGATGTCCATTGAGTGCGTATCTTCATCAACGATGATAGAAGCAACATCAGCAGGAGCCATTGCATTGATAACGAATTGCGCCGGGTTATCATCCCAAAGCACGATATCGATACGCTCACCGCCAAGGTCGTTAGATACAGCTTGTACACGTGCGCCACGCATACCAACACACGCACCAACAGGGTCAATACGTTTGTCGTTTGTTTTAACGGCGATTTTAGCACGAGAACCAGCGTCACGTGCAGCACCTTTAAGTTCAATTAGCTCTTCACCAATCTCAGGCACTTCAACACGGAATAGTTCAGCTAGCATTTCTGGCTTAGAACGAGTAACAAAAAGCTGGAAACCACGAGCTTCTGGCTTAACTGCGTATAGAAGACCACGAACACGGTCACCTGGACGGAAGTTTTCACGAGGAAGTTGGTCATCACGAAGGATTACCGCTTCAGCATTGTTACCTAGATCTAGAATCACTGTGTCACGGTTAACTTTCTTAACTGCGCCAGTGACTAGCTCGCCTTCGTTATCAATAAACTGTTCAACGATTTGAGCGCGTTCAGCTTCACGTACTTTCTGTACGATAACTTGCTTAGCTGTTTGAGTCGTAATACGGTCAAACGTTACTGATTCGATATCATCTTCGATGAAACCGCCAAGTTCGATCTCTGGATCATCGTACTTTGCAGCTTCAATAGAGATTTCTTTTGTTGGGAATTCAACTTCCTCAACAGCTTCCCAACGGCGGAAAGTTTCGAAATTACCCGTTTTACGGTCAATCTCAACACGAACTTCGATTTCTAGTTCGCTTTTCTTTTTTGTTGCCGTTGCAAGCGCGATTTCAAGCGCTTCAAAAATACGCTCACGAGGAACTGCTTTCTCATTAGAAACAGCTTCTACTACCGCCAAAATTTCTTTGTTCATTAATCTAGCCTCTTAAGCTCTTCTCTCTAGGAGAACTAAAATTTAGGGATCAGGTTAGCTTTCGCAATATTGCTCAGGACGAATTCTTCTTCTTGTCCTTCAACCAATACTTTCACTGTCTCGCCTTCGATAGATTGGATATCACCTTTCCATTTACGACGGTTGCCGACAGCCATTTTCAAAACGATGCTTACCTCGTGACCAATAAATTGTTGGTAATGCTCAGCTTTGAACAGTGGTCTCTCTAAACCTGGTGAAGACACTTCAAGGTTATAAGCCACTGAAATTGGATCTTCAACGTCCATTACGGCACTTACTTGGTGACTAACTTCAGAGCAATCATCTACATTGATACCATTTGGTGAATCGATGTAAATGCGTAGCGTTGAGTGCTCACCAGCACGAATAAATTCTAATCCAACTAACTCATAACCTGATGCTGCTACTGGAGCGTCAAGCATTTCAGTAAGTTGTCTTTCTAAACCAGTCATTTAACCACTCCAGAAACAAAAAAAGGGCTCAAAGCCCAATTTAAATTCCAAGCAAACATTATCATCTAAATGCATTTATAAATGCTTAGATAACAAAAAACCCCGTATAAGCCGGGGTTTTTGTTGCTGGACCCTTATATGTTAAGTGTCATCATATTTGATATCACACTTAACTCACAGTGAGGTTCACACTGTGCAAACTTGCTACCAATACAAGCTATATAATAGCATTGAAATTGGTTGCGGGAGCCGGATTTGAACCGACGACCTTCGGGTTATGAGCCCGACGAGCTACCAAACTGCTCCATCCCGCGTCCGACTTGTGAGCATTATACGCCCAACAAGATGTTTTACAAGTTTGTAAACATGGTGCCGAGAGAGGGACTCGAACCCTCACACCCTAAGGCACTAGCACCTCATGCTAGCGTGTCTACCAATTTCACCATCTCGGCATCAAATCTTTACAGATTATTGTGGAATTTCGTCGCCTTGCGCCGGAACTTCACTCACTGCATCTTCAGCTTGTTGAATCACCTGACCTTGAGTCGGGTCAATCCACTGTGACTCAGTTTTATGTGTAGACATATTACCAAGCACTAAGCTAAGGATAAAAAATGTAGTTGCAAAAATTGCAGTCATTCGGGTAAGGAAATTTCCTGAGCCACCAGCACCAAACACAGTGTTTGAAGCGCCAGCACCGAAAGAGGCTCCCATATCTGCGCCTTTACCTTGTTGAATCAACACTAGGCCAATTACACCAAGCGCTGCCAACAGGTAAATCACAAGTAGAACTGTAAACATTTTTCCACCTATGTTCCTAATTGTTGAGCCAGCGCCGTTCAAAAAACTATTTTTAAGAACAAGGCTAGCGACCTCCTAACTGAAGGCCGAGCAATACTAGCGAATGCGACGATGACTGACAAGGGGAATTTACTAAAAAATAAGCCTTTACCAAGCAAGTGGTCAAAAAAAGGGCAAAAGGGACACAAAACTCATTTGCGTCCCTTTTTAATCATCACATAACTAAAACCCGGCCCCCACAAGTGAGACCGACTTCGCCTGTTACGGCAAACGTTTTATTAGCAATTCGCTTTTACTGCATCAGCAATTTTCAGTGCAGAACTCTGAACAAGTTCAGCATCTTCACCTTCGACCATTACGCGCAGTAGTGGCTCAGTACCCGATTTGCGTAATAGCACACGACCTTTCTCACCGAGTTCCGTCTCGACTTCAATAACAGCCGCTTTCACAGCCTCTGCTTCTAGTGGGTTTGAATCACCACTGAAACGAACATTTTCTAGAACTTGAGGGTATAACGTCATACCTTGAGAAAGCTCATTCAGTGTCATTTCACTATCGACAACTGAGGCCAATACTTGCAGAGCAGCGACGATAGCATCACCTGTCGTCACTTTATCTAATAGGATAACGTGCCCCGAGTTCTCAGCACCGATCTTCCAGCCTTTAGCTAGAAGTTGTTCCATAACATAACGGTCACCAACAGCAGCACGTACAAATGGAATACCTAATTGCTTAAGGCCATTTTCCATCCCAAGGTTGGTCATTAGTGTACCAACAACTCCGCCTTTCAACTCACCACGGCGCAGTGCATCGCGAGCAATAATGTAAGCGATTTGGTCACCATCAACTTTATTGCCTAGCTCGTCAACCATGATGATACGATCACCATCACCATCAAAGCCAAGACCTAACGCCGCTTTTTCTTCAACGACTTTAGCTTGCAGAGCGCGTACATCAGTCGCACCTACTTCATGGTTGATGTTGGTGCCATTTGGCTCCACACCAATCGCAACAACCTCAGCACCCAGCTCTTTAAATACAGCCGGCGCAATGTGGTAAGTCGCACCATGCGCGCAATCCACCACAATTTTCATACCAGCTAGCGTCATTTTGTGTGGGAATGTACTTTTACAAAATTCAATATAACGGCCTGCTGCATCATTTAGGCGCACCGCTTTACCTAATTCAGAAGATTCAACGCACTCGATATCTTTGTCTAGCTCAGCTTCGATGGCGAGTTCAATCTCATCCGACAATTTAGTACCTTCAGACGAGAAGAACTTGATGCCGTTGTCATAGAAGGGGTTGTGCGATGCAGAGATAACAATCCCCGCTTCAGCACGGAAAGTTTGTGTTAGGTAGGCAACAGCCGGTGTCGGCATTGGCCCCGTAAACGTAGCTTGAAGACCAGCAGCAGCTAAGCCAGCTTCTAAAGCAGACTCAAGCATGTAGCCAGAAATACGAGTATCTTTACCAATGATCACTTTCTTTGTGCCCTGCTTTGCAAGAACACGACCAGCAGCCCAGCCAAGCTTCAAAACAAAATCAGGTGTGATTGGGTACTGGCCCACTTTTCCACGTACACCATCTGTGCCGAAGTAACGTCTTTTATCAGACATATTGATTTTCCTTAATTATGATTAGTGATTGTTATTCATCACTTCGATTATCTTCATCGCTTCCAATGTATCTTCAACATCGTGAACGCGAATAATTTGTGCACCTTTCATTGCTGCGATTGTTGCGCAAGTAACGCTAGCGACCATGCAGTCAGCTGGGACTTTGTCTAGTAGCTTAAAGATCATCGATTTTCTCGACATCCCCGCTAAGACAGGCAAACCAAGCGTATGAAACTTTTCAAGGTGCGCTAATAAATGGTAATTGTGTTCGATGGTTTTACCAAAACCAAAACCAGGGTCAAGAATCAGCTGCTCTTTTGATATACCGACCGCCTCACAAGCTTCGACCCTTTCTTGTAAAAAGTCTTCGACATCTGTTAGAACATCTTCGTAGCTTGGATTGGCTTGCATGGTTCTTGGCTGACCTTTCATGTGCATCAAGCAAATAGGTACATTAGCCTCTGCGGCCACTTCTAGAGATCCGGGCTCTTGCAGTGCGCGTACATCATTGATCAAATCTGCCCCTGCATCAACAGCCTGGCGCATCACCTCAGCTTTGCTGGTATCAATCGAGATCCAAACATCAAACTTGGCGCGAATCGCTCTAATCGCCGGGATAACTCGAGCTAACTCTTCCTCTAAGGACACCTCTGGAGCACCTGGACGAGTCGACTCACCACCAATATCAATAATGCTAACACCAGCCTGAATCATTCGCTCTGCTTGCAGTAAAGCATTATCTAATGAATTGAATTTTCCGCCATCAGAGAAAGAGTCAGGCGTAACATTGAGGATACCCATCACATGTGGGCGGTCTAAAACGAGCGTTTTATTGTGTGCTTTTAATATCATGGAAGGTGGGTCTTAAAGGTAAAAAATATCTTGGGCTAGAAACAGAAAAACCCTGAGCGTACTCAGGGTTTTAATTTAAAGCTTAGCAATTAAGAATCTTTGTTTTGAGCATCATCTGATTCAGATTTAACTTCTTCAACTGTCGACTCTTCAGCTTTTGGCTCGGCTTCTGATTTAGCTTCAGGTTTAGCTTCTTCCTTTGCAGGTTCTGCTTTCGCCTGATCACCCCAACCAGCAGGCTCACGAATGTCAGTCTTACGCTCCATGAGGTCATCAATCTGACCCGCATCGATCGTTTCGTACTTCATAAGCGCATCTTTCATCGAGTGCATCAAATCCATATTATCTTCTAGAATTTGCTTAGCTCGAGCGTAGTTGCGGTCGATAAGAATGCGAATTTCTTCATCGATAAGTCGAGTTGTATCGTCAGAAACATGTTTCGCCTGGCTCATGCCGCGACCTAGGAAAACTTCGCCTTCTTCTTCAGCATAAAGAAGAGGACCTAGTTTTTCCGAGAAGCCCCACTGCGTTACCATCTTACGAGCAATATCAGTTGCACGCTCGATATCGTTTGACGCACCGGTCGAAACTTTGTCTTTACCGTAGATAAGTTCTTCAGCAAGACGACCACCGTACAAGCTAGAGATCATTGATTCTAGATGCTGGCGAGACATGCTTACGCGGTCTTGCTCAGGTAAGTACATAGTTACACCAAGCGCACGACCACGTGGGATGATTGATACTTTATACACTGGATCGTGTTCAGGTACCAAACGACCAACAATTGCGTGACCTGCTTCGTGGTAAGCCGTTGACTCTTTCACTTCCTCAGACATCACCATTGAACGGCGCTCTGCACCCATCATAATTTTGTCTTTCGCAAGTTCAAACTCAACCATAGATACATTGCGTTTGTTACCACGAGCAGCAAAAAGAGCCGCTTCGTTAACAAGGTTCGCAAGGTCTGCACCAGAGAAACCTGGAGTACCACGAGCAATCAGAGATGGTTCAACATCACCTGACAGTGGCACTTTACGCATGTGTACTTTAAGAATCTGTTCACGACCCCGTACATCAGGTAGACCAACCACAACTTGACGGTCAAAACGACCAGGACGAAGTAATGCAGGGTCTAGTACGTCTGGACGGTTAGTCGCAGCGATAACAATAATACCTTCGTTACCTTCGAAACCATCCATCTCAACCAGCATTTGGTTAAGTGTTTGCTCACGTTCATCGTGACCACCACCAACACCAGCGCCACGTTGACGACCTACCGCATCGATTTCATCGATAAAGATGATACAAGGCGCTGCTTTCTTCGCTTGTTCGAACATGTCACGCACACGAGATGCACCAACACCAACAAACATTTCAACGAAGTCAGAACCAGAGATAGTAAAGAACGGTACTTTCGCTTCACCAGCAATCGCTTTTGCAAGCAATGTCTTACCCGTACCAGGAGGACCTACCAACAGGATACCTGTCGGGATCTTACCACCAAGCTTTTGGAAGCGGCTTGGGTCACGAAGGTAATCCACAAGCTCTTTCACGTCTTCTTTTGCTTCGTCACAACCAGCAACATCAGCAAACATCGTTTTGATTTGTTCTTCGCTCATCATTCGAGCTTTGCTCTTACCAAAAGACATTGCGCCTTTACCGCCGCCGCCGCCTTGCATTTGACGCATGAAGAAAATCCACACACCAATCAGTAAGATCATTGGGAACCATGAAATGAAGATAGTGCCAAGCAGGCTCTGCTCTTCAGGTGGTGTACCCTGAACTTTTACGTTTTGATTAATTAAGTCATCAAGTAGCTTTTGATCATAAACAGGCATGTAAGTTACATACTTAGAGCCACCACCACGACGTGTGAAAGTGATTTCGCTGTTATTGAACTGTGCGTCTTGAATCTGGCCTTGGCCAACTTCCTGTACAAACGTGGTGTAATCTACTGCTCTGCCGTTACTTTCCCCAGGGCCGAAGCTCTGGAATACCGACATCAACACTACCGCGATAACAAGCCACAGAATTAAATTTTTTGCCATGTCACTCAAGGTGTAAGCCTCTCGATAACTAATTGTAATTAAAGGTAGGGTACTACAGTTTGTAACCTGTAGCCATGTTGTTAACTCTCACTCTTGGAAGAGAATCGTTAACCTTTGTAACCAGTTGCTACGATAAACACTTCACGAGAGCGAGCTCGAGAAGAGTCGGGTTTTCTAACTTTGACTGTTTTAAACATCTCACGGACGTCCTTAACATATTGGTCAAACCCTTCGCCTTGGAATACTTTTACAACAAAACTACCATTGGTAGCTAGAACTTGTCGACACATATCCAAAGCTAATTCAACTAAATACATAGCTCTTGGCTGATCCACAGAATTGTTGCCTGCTATATTAGGTGCCATATCAGACATCACGACATCAACCATGTTTGGTTGTATACGTTCCAGCAACGCATCTAGCACAGCTTCTTCGCGGAAATCGCCTTGTAAAAAGCTCACTCCAGCAATCGGATCCATTGGTAACAAGTCACACGCAATGATTTGACCGTTGTCTCCGATAATCTTAGCAGCATATTGAGACCAACCGCCAGGCGCTGCACCCAAATCCACAATGGTCATCCCTGGAGTCAGCAATTTATCTTTCGTTTGAATCTCTTCCATTTTGAAATAAGCACGCGAACGATAGCCTTTTTTTCTGGCTTCATTTGCGTACTTGTCGTCGAAGTGTTCCTTCAACCAACGGCCCGAACTGGCCGAGTGTTTCTGTTTGCTCATTGGATACCTAAATTGGAGGAAAGTACTAATTGCTGAATAAATTATAGTCTTCAGCTTTAGATGGCGTTAAAATAGGTTTTTTCAACCCTAATACTAAATAAAATTGGCCGCGTAATGAACCTAAGTACCAAACAAAAGCAGCATCTAAAGGGCCTAGCTCACAGTTTAAAACCTGTTGTGCTAATGGGCGCAAATGGACTTACTGAAGCTGTTCTAGCGGAAATCGAATTAGCTCTAGACCACCACGAACTGATCAAGATTAAAGTTGCATCAGAAGACCGTGAGACTAAGCAACTGATTATCGATGCAATTGTACGTGAATCTAAAGCTGAGAAAGTACAGACTATCGGTAAAGTTCTAGTACTGTTCCGTCAGTCAGAAGCACGTAAAATCGAGATTCCACGCAAGTAAGCGAGCTTGATATAAGCTAACTTCATTAAAAGAAAGCCACTGCGCTTAGCTTTTAGTGTAGCGTGAGAAACGAAAAAGGTCGCATTAGCGACCTTTTTACTTATCAAAAACAAAGAAAATTCAATTAGATGTATTCTACTTTGTCGATTTCGAAGTCTTTATCACCACCTGGGGTAGAGATCAGTACTTCATCGCCTTCCATCTTACCGATAAGGCCACGTGCAATTGGGGATTTCACAGAAATGCGACCCGTTTTGATATCGGCTTCATCTTCAGAAACGATTTGGTAGCGGAATTCTTCATCCGTATCTACGTCAATCAAAGTCACTGTCGTGCCAAAGATAATCTTACCTGTGTTATCCATCTGCGTTACATCGATGATCTGAGCCAGTGATAGCTTATATTCAATATCTCGAATTTGAGCTTCACAGATACCCTGCTCTTCACGAGCGGCGTGGTATTCAGCATTCTCTTTCAAGTCACCGAGTTCACGAGCTTCACCAATAGCTGCTGAAATAATAGGACGTAGCTTAAGTAGGCGATCTAATTCGTCACGTAGCTGCTGAGCGCCACGTACTGTCATTGGAACCTTTTCCATTTTTTACCTCTATGCCAAAGCTTTCTTTGGCCAACATAAATCCACCCAACATACTTATTGGGTGATAGAAACAAAACGATTTGGCTTAGTGTAAACAAACTTTATGGCTAAATCACCTTTATTCCACTTTGCGTTATAAAAGCTTTATCTAGGTCTAAATTACAGACATCACAAAAATGAATAATAACCTCACCATCAATAAGTTAGCGATGAAATATCTAAAAAAAACAAAAATAAACCAAATAAACACAGATCACACTTTTATAAAAATCATATAAAAACAAATACTTAAACACACGCAAACTCAATAAAACAGTGTTCATAATTTTTATTGATATCATTTTACTACCTGATGGTGGAACTTTAGGGGTAAAAAGTACCCCACGGATTGCTCTGGCAAGTTTCACGCTTTTGTTCTAAGCATGATTATGAAGCTTGATTAATACGAGCAATATACAAAAAGGATTCAAATCCTTGATAAATACCTTTATGGACAGTAATTAGGAATTAATAACATGAACAAGACTATGATCGCGCTTGCTGTATCTGCTGCAGCTCTTGCTACTGGTGCTAACGCTTCAGAACTATACAACCAAGACGGTACTTCTCTAGAAATGGGTGGCCGTGCGGAAGCTCGTCTATCTATGAAAGATGGTAACGCTCAAGACAACTCTCGTATCCGTCTTAACTTCCTAGGTCAAGTTGAAATCCAAGATGGCCTATACGGTGTTGGTTTCTACGAAGGCGAGTTCACAACGGCTGAAAACGGCGCAGGCACTGACAAAAACAGCGACAGCTTAACTAACCGTTACGCTTACGCTGGACTTGGCGGTACATTTGGTGAAGTAACTTACGGTAAAAACGACGGCGCTCTAGGCGTAATCACTGACTTTACCGATATCATGGCTTACCACGGTAACTCTGCAGCAATGAAAATCAATGCTGCTGACCGTGCTGACAACATGCTTTCTTACAAAGGTCAATTCCAAGACCTAAGCGTTAAAGCAAGCTACCGTTTTGCTGACCGTACAGAACTAAAAGCTGACGGTACTCCAGCAGGCGAAGGCGATGCTGTTGCTTCTTACAGCGACAACAGTGCTGATGGTTACTCTCTATCTGGTATCTACGCAATCGGTGAAACTGGTGTTAAACTAGGTGCAGGTTACGCAAGTCAATACTCTGGTAACAACGCACAAGACGAATACATGCTTTCTGGTTCTTACACTATGGGCGACCTATACTTCGCTGGTGTATTTACAGATGGTCAAGTTGCTAAGAACGACGGTGATTACACTGGTTACGAAGTAGCAGCGGCTTACACTCTAGGTCAAACAGTATTCTCATCTACATACAACAACGCTGAAACTAATGGTGAAACGTCTGCTGACAATATCGCTGTTGATGCAACGTACTACTTCAAGCCTAACTTCCGTGGCTATGTATCGTACAACTTCAACCTAATCTCAGCGGGTGACCAGTTCGGTACTGCTGGCGGCAACCTTGCTGCAACTTCAGCACAAGCTGAAGACGAGCTAGCTCTAGGTCTACGTTACGACTTCTAATTCTGATTATCTAATTGATTAATTAGTTAATTGAGAATCAAAACGCCCGCTCTATAGCGGGCGTTTTTTATATCTGTATACTGAAAACATCAGTCATCCAAGAAAACCTTCTATGCGCCTTCTATCCCGCTTACTCCTATGTGGTTTGTCACTGTGTAGCTATTCAATTAGTGCTTTCGAATACCTCCCTCTAGATAAACTGCCCGATGGCAGTAGCACAAGCTTGATACTGAAGTCATTGAGTGATGATTCGAGTGAGTTGAACACCAATAGCGATGGCTTTTACCCTCCCGCCAGTACGTTAAAGCTAGTCACCGCTTTGGCAGCCAAATTGGAGTTAGGAGATAATTTTAACTACACGACCAGCATTGCGCGTTCTAATAAAGATGTCGTGATCGCATTCAGTGGTGACCCTACACTACAAAGAGAGCATCTAAAAAATCTTTTAGATCAATATGCTAAATCGCAATCTAAAACAATCAAGGGCAACTTATACCTCGATAACTCAGCTTTTACTGGCTATCAACGAGCGGTTGGTTGGCCTTGGGACATTTTAGGCGTTTGTTACAGCGCTCCCTCTAGTGCAATGACCTTAGACAGTAACTGCGCACAAGCCTCTATTTATACAAAAGATAACGGTACAACACGCGTATATATCCCAGCTCACTATCCGATAGACGTGACAACCTCAGCAGCCACGGTAACTCGCTCTGGCCAAAAGGCAACGCAATGCGACTTGGAGCTTATTACTACCCCAGATAACACTTACAAGCTCTCTGGTTGCTTAGTTGAACGTAAGAAACCACTGCCGCTCAAGTTCGCGATTCAAAGTCCAGAACTTTACACCTATCAAGTCGTTACATCGATTCTTAAAGAACTGAGAATTGAAGTAAAAGGCAATGTGGTCGTTGGCAAAAAAGCTAAAGCAGGCAAAAGCACGTTAATCGCAAGTCACAGCTCAGAGAAACTTCCCGAACTGATTAATATCATGCTCAAGAAATCAGACAATCTAATAGCAGACAACCTAACCAAAACACTGGGTGCGACATTTTATGTTCAACCGGGCAGCTTTAATAACGGCACTGAAGCGATAAAGCAGATATTACTGACCAAAGCCAATATTGACCTAAGCCAAGCACAGTTGGTCGATGGTTCAGGGCTATCCAGAAATAACCGCATGACCTCGCAAACCATGGCTCAGGTACTTCGTTATATCTGGGAGAACGATAAACAGCTCAACCTGATTGAGGCTATGCCTACATCTGGCACTGATGGCACGCTCAAATACCGTCAAAGCATGAGAAAAGCACCAATCCAAGGCAACATTATTGCCAAAAGTGGTTCTTTGTATGGGAGCTACAACATGGCAGGCTTTGGTTTAGATAAAGCGGGAAAACCGAACTCTCTATTTGTACAGTTTGTCCGTGATTACTTTCCTGACACACCAGATCCAGAAAAACCAGTAGAAGCACCCATCACCCAGTTTGAACGAGCTTTCTACACAGATGTAGTTGAATTCAGTCAAACACAGAGCAAATCTAAGTAATGTTCAACTCTGTTTAAGCTTCTACTTAAGCAATAAAATGGCGCTGAAGATCTTGAATCTTCAGCGCCATTTTTTTCTCTAAGGTGTTTTTAGCTATTTTTATAAACGCTAAGCGATCCCTAAGAATGAATTAACCACAGTGAAGTAGATCCACATTCCAGAGATATCCACTATCGAAGCCAGTACAGGGCTCACTAACACAGCAGGATCAAGTTTGAAGAATCGAGCGACTATCGGTAACCCGCCGCCGAGTACAGTTGATATGGTCACTTGAATAAACAGAGCAACAGCAATCGCGTAAGCAATCATATTAATGTCGTAACCCCCCGTTGACTGGTTGTCACTGAATAATAAGATTCGGCCAATCATCACTAAGGCGATCGCAAGAGCTAAACAGATAGCAACTCTAAGCTCTTTCCATAGAACGTTGGCCCACTGGCGTTTCTTCAATTCCCCTGTGGCTAAGGCCCTAATGACCAAAGTCGCAGCTTGTGTTCCTGTGTTGCCACCCGCGGCAGCGATTACCGGCATATAGATCGCCAGAAGTACTAGCTGGCTAAGAATGTCTTCATACTGAGCAATGATAAGCCCAGAGACAATGCCCAGCAGTGCTAAGGCAATAATCCAACCGATACGCTGCCTAACATGGCTAAGCACTCCAGTTGAAAGGTAACCCTGTTGTGGTTCAACCTCTGAGTAGATCAGCCCTAATTGGTGAGCTAGATGTCGAGAGCGCTTCTCAAAGCCCTGCTCTTCTAGCTCACTAAGTAAAGTCTGAATCGTACTAAGAGAGCATTGCCCAAGCACTAACACCGCATCTTCAAGTGGCATTCGGTTTAAAAGGTTAATTTGTTGCTCACGTCCGTACTGTTGAAAAGCATTCGATACAGCTTGGATGTCTTGCTCTGAGTACAGAGCTTCAATAGATAAAAAAGTGTTGTTCATTACCGTCATGGCGAATCTCCCGATTGGCAAAGGTAACGACCATCAAAACAAGTAGCCTATAGAGAGTACCCCGAGAGTATAAAGCGGTGTACACCAAGAGCGTATAGCTATATACATCAAGAACATACAACTAAGCGCACCAAGAGCTTAAAGCACTGATGTGTCTACTTGTTAGAATCTAGAGTGTGGAAAAGAATGAGGGGGAAAACAAAGATACCCTACCCGAACGGCAGGATAATAGATCAATACCGAGACAGGTTATTCTTCTCCATTCAAACTAGGAGGATGGTCGGTATTGTTCATAAAAATCTCCAAAATTACTGTCAATATGACAGCGCGCATAGTGTAGCAATGCACGTTCAAAAACTTCGTCAACTTTGTGTCAATAAAAAAGGCATCCGTGGATGCCTTTTGTTCAATTATTGATGTGTGTTATTACTTAATAGTAATACGAGCAAACTTACGCTTACCTACTTGGTAAACTGCAGTACCTGCTTCAGGTACAAACTTGCTGTCTTCAATCTTCTCGCCTTCAAGCTTAGCAGCGCCTTGCTTGATCATACGCATCGCATCAGAAGTCGAGTTTACAAGACCCGCTTCTTTTAGAACGTTCGCAATCGGTAGGCCGGCTTCGAATTCAAATTCAGGCATTTCATCAGGAACTTGGTTCTTAGCAAAACGGTTAACGAACTCTTGCTCAGCCGCTTCAGCATCGGCTTCGCTGTGGAAACGAGCAATGATCTCTTTAGCAAGAAGTACTTTCACGTCACGAGGGTTTTTGCCCGCCTCAACGCCAGCTTTCAGTTCCGCAACTTCTTCAAGAGGACGGAAAGACAGTAGCTCGTAGTAGCTCCACATTAAATCGTCAGAGATAGACATAATCTTACCAAACATCTCGCTTGGTGCTTCGCTGATACCGATGTAGTTGTGCGCAGACTTAGACATCTTCTTAACGCCGTCTAGACCAACAAGTAGTGGCATCATCAGTACCGCTTGTGGTTTTTGACCTGCTGCTTTTTGCAGTTCACGACCCATAAGAAGGTTAAACTTCTGGTCAGTACCGCCAAGCTCAACATCGCTCTCTAGTGCAACAGAGTCGTGACCTTGAAGAAGTGGGTACATGAATTCGTGGATTGCGATCGGTTGACCACCAGCGTAACGCTTTTTAAAGTCATCACGCTCAAGCATACGAGCAACAGTTTGGTTAGAAGCAAGACGAATCATGCCTTCTGCACCAAGCTCAGATAACCACTCAGAGTTGAAACGAATTTGCGTTTTCGCAGGATCTAGAATCTTGAATACTTGCTCTTTGTAAGTTTCAGCATTCTTCAATACGTCTTCACGGCTTAGCGGTGGACGTGTTGAGTTCTTACCTGATGGATCACCAACCATTGCTGTGAAATCACCGATAAGGAACGTCACTTCATGACCAAGCTCTTGGAAAGCACGAAGCTTGTTAAAGATAACCGTATGGCCTAGGTGGATATCTGGAGCGGTTGGATCGGCACCCAGTTTAATGCGTAAAGGACGACCTTCTTTTAGTTTCGCAATCAGTTCGTCTTCTGGAATCAGTTCTTCTACGCCACGTTTGATCTCGGCTAGTGCAGCTTCAATACTCGCCATTCTTGTTCACTCCCACAGATTTGGCAAAAATATAATAATTAGACATCTTACTTGAATAGCGATGTATTTTGAAACCAGTTACACTATTCCGTCGTCTATTTTCATAATATTTACAGAACGAACCGGAACATGTTGTCTATTTTTGCACGCCTTCCCATTTTGCACCGGGCATTTATCGCATTTTTTAGTGCCGTAATTTTTATCGCTATTTTCTTACTCCCCGACGTCAACAGCTTACGTGACGATACGGGAGCTTTAGTCGTTGGAAAACACTACCCACTGACGATCAGTGCATCAGCACTTGTTAGCTCAAGTGACGCACCACCGACGGCAGTACTCAAATGGGAGAAATACACCGTTCGCTCTGGCGAAAGCACCTCTGTTTTATTTGAACGTATTGGCCTTTCATACCGTTTACTGATCACTCTACTCAATACCAACAACGATATTAAAAAGCAGCTGTCCAATCTAAGACCTGGCGACGTATTACAATTCGGCTTTGATGAAAACAACGACCTTATTCAGTTGAAGCGACAACTTAGTGCGTTTGAAAGCTTCAAAATCACTAAGTCTGGCGATTCATTCTCCTCTAGCTTCGACAAAAAGGAAGTGGCCTACCAATACAACTATGCCGAAGCCAACATCACGTCTAACTTCTGGAACGCCGGCGTCAATGCAGGCCTAACTGCAAACCAAATTATGGAACTGGCGGGCATCTTCGGTTGGGATATCGACTTTGCGTTGGATATTCGCAACAACGACAGCTTTAAGATTTTGTACCAAGAGAAAGTCGTTGAAGGCGAAGTGATTGGTCGCGGCAAGATCATGGCGGCAGTATTCAAAAACCAAGGTGATTCATTTACCGCGGTATTAGATGATAGAAGCGGCAACTACTTCGATGAAAATGGTCGTGCTATGAAGAAAGCCTTCTTGCGCTCACCGATTGATTTTCGCCGTGTAACATCGAACTTTAACCCTCGTAGAAAACACCCAGTAACCGGTAAGGTTCGAGCTCACCGAGGCACCGACTACGCAGCCCCTGTTGGCACACCTATCTGGGCAGCCGGTGACGGTATTGTTCAGAAATCGGGTTACAACCAATTCAATGGTAACTACGTGTTCATTCGCCACAGCAACACCTATATCACTAAATACCTGCATATGAAGCGACGTATGGTGAAAACAGGTCAGCGCGTAAAACAAGGCCAAACCATTGGTACTTTGGGCGGTACAGGCCGTGTGACTGGCCCGCACTTACACTATGAATTCTTGGTCAATGGCGTACATAAAAATGCGCGAACCGTGAAATTACCGCAATCTAAGTCGTTAACCGGTAAAGCAAAAGCAACCTTTATTGCCAACTCAGAGATTCGACTGAATAACCTTGAGCGATACGGCCAGTTGCTAGCGACTAATTAGGCAACTAGATACCAATTAGGTTAAGAGCCCTATAAACCAACGAAAAGAGCGCCCACCAAGGCGCTCTTTTTTATGTTCATCGAACCACTGTATCTACTATTTTTCAGGCTTCTTATCTCGCCCTAGCATCAGCAAACAAGGCGTCAGCACCAAGGTTAGTACTGTCGCAAATGCCAAACCTCCCGCAATCGCCGTAGCGAGTTGCGACCACCATTGCGTACTCGGCGCGCCAAACTCTATTTTTTGATTAATCAGATCGATGTTCATTTCTAACACCATCGGCATCAAACCTAATATGGTAGTGACCGTAGTAAGCATCACTGGTCTTAAACGCTGAACACCGGTTCTCAGAATTGCATCGCGCTTATCTAAGCCTCTTTTGATTAACTGATTATAGGTATCAATCAGCACGATATTGTTGTTCACCACTATACCTGCCAGTGCAATCACTCCAATACCGGACATCACGATACCAAACGGACGTTGGAAGATAAGCAGACCAACAAACACACCAACCGTAGAGAACAGCACCGCACTAAGAATCAGGAATGCTTGATAGAAACTATTAAACTGAGTAATCAAAATCAACGCCATTACCGCCAGTGCAACCATGAATGCACTTTGTAAGAAGGCAGAAGAGTTTTCTTGCTCTTCATTTTGACCACGGATACGAAATTCTACGCTATTAGGTAGCCCCAATTCACTTAACGCTTGCTCAATCTTTGGCAGTTCGAGGGCAAGGTTATAGCCCTCTTCCATATCCGCCATGATGTTCACTACGCGCTTACCATCGAGGCGTTTAATCGTATCTTGCTTGTGGTCGGGAACAATCTGAGCAAAGTTGGTGATCGGCACCAAGCCAGCAGGTGTTTTGACTCTCAACTGGTCAAAGCGTCCGATATCTCTTTTATCATTAGGGTAACGCACCAAGATATCGACCTCTTCTGATGAGTCATCAGGCAGGTAATCACCAATCTTGAGACCATTGGTAACGAATTGAACGGTATTACCCACCAAGGTCGCATCAGCGGAAAAGCGTGCGGCATCGTCTCGGCGAATATCCACTTTCCAATCAATGCCATCTTTGCTTGCTGTATCACTGATGTTAGTCAGAGCTTGATTACCATCCGCCCAGTTTCTTACAATTTTTGCAGCCTGATTCAGCTGTTCTGGTGTTGTTGCTGACAGCTCAATCACTAAATCATTTTCAACCGGAGGCCCTGCATCTGGAAACTTATATTCAATCTCAACACCAGCGTATTGATCGGTTTGCACCTTCAATTCATCAATAATCGCTTTAACACTACGACGATATTGCCAATCAACAGGAGTAATCGAGATCAAGCCAATCTGGTCGTCCCCCCCCGTGCGTGTGTAAACAGTATCGAACTCATCATGATTAAGCATCATTTGCTCAATATCGCGCATGATGTCATCTTTTTCTTGAATAGAAAGATCACCATGTGAGCGAACTTTGACATTAAAGAATGGTGGATCAACCTCAGGGAAGAACTCTGCACCTAGGCCCGCTTTGGAGTAAGTAAAACCAACTGCAACCGCGAGCAATATCGCACTGAACAGAATCTTAAAGGGATGCTTAATCGCAATCGAAAGCGTGTGGTAATACGCCTTGGTTAAGCCCGTTGCTTGTGAAAAATCACCATTATGCAGTGCCACCATTCGAGCTTGGCTCTTGGGCGATACGTATTGAGGTTTGCCAATCAAGCCACCTAATACCGGTACAAACAACAACGCCATAATCAATGAAGCGGTTAGCGTTGCAATCAGTGTTAGTGGCAGAAACTTCATGAATTCGCCTGTCACATCCGGCCAAAACAGTAACGGAGCAAATGCAGCTAAGGTTGTCGCTGTCGATGCGGTTATCGGCCACGCCATCCGTTTCGCTGCGTCTCGGTAAGCTTCTTTTCGACCTTCACCTTCTTGCATTCGCCTATCGGCAAACTCGGTAACAACAATCGCGCCGTCGACCAACATACCAACGGCCATGATCAAAGAGAACAGAACCACAATGTTGACGGTTAGACCAAACACAGACAACACCAACAATCCCGTGAGGAATGATCCAGGTATTGAAATTCCAACCAATAACGCGGTTCGAACACCAAGAATGGCGATGATAACGATCACCACTAAAATGATGGCGGACAAGATATTGTTTTGAAGATCGTTGAGCATGATCTTCACATCTTTAGATTCATCCCAGGTGTATTTAACCAATAAGTTATTGGGCCATTCCGCTTGTTGTTGAGCACCAGCCATAACCGCTTTAACTAACTCTACGGTTTCGATGATATTTTCACCCGCACGCTTCTTGATATCCAAGACCACCGCAGATTTACCATCTAAACGGGCAAAGCTATCAGGATCTCGAAACGCTCGACGAACCGTGGCCACATCACCAAAGGTTACGACCTGTTTACCATCCACTTTGATAGGTAACTCAAGTACGTCTTTTAAAGAGTTAAACACCGAAGGAACTTTGACTGAGAAACGTCCGTAGCCAGTGTCAACAAAACCAGCGGCGACCACTCGATTGTTCAGAGCGATCAGGTTATAGATATCCGCTTGATCTAAGCTGTAGCTCTCCATCAACAGCGGATCGACAATGATCTCAACAATGTCATCGCGATCGCCTGCAATATCGACCTCTAGAATTTGGCGATAGCTTTCGAGCTTATCCCCAAGCTCTCGAGCAATTTGCACTATGGTGCGCTCAGGAACGGTACCAAACAGAACAACTGACAACACTGGCTGCTCAGACGCGAGCGTCACCTCATTCACGGTCGGCTCATCACTGTCTTCTGGTAATTTTGGTTTGGCTAAATCGACAGCATCACGCACATCAGCCATCGCTTTGGTGAGATCAACGCCAACATTAAACTCCAACACAACTGAGGCGTGGCCTTCTGCTGCGGTTGCGGTCATCTCTTTTACGCCTTCAATCGACCTCAGCTCTTGTTCTATCGGTCTAACCAATAAGCGTTCTGCATCGGTTGGCGAAATACCTTGGTGCCCAACAGAAACGTAGATAATCGGGATGGTAATGTCGGGGCTCGATTCTTTGGGGATCGTGATATAGGTAACGACACCTGCGACCAATATGAGTGCCAAAAGAGAGAGCATTGTTCGAGCGCGAGACAAGGCTGCATCAATAATTGAATACATCGGTTATCTCCTACTCTGCAGTTACGTTAGAGAGTTCAACACCTTGCTCAACAGCAATCACCGAGTCACCATCACGAACAAAACCTTGCCCCACAGTGATGATATCGACACGCTGACCTAACCCCGTCAGCCACACTCCATCTTGCTCAGCTTTCACCAGTTGAATGCCGACAAATTTCACGATTGGTGAGTCGTCAATTGAAACCAAAGTTTTGACCCCAAGATTACCGGCCTCATCCAGTGCCAACATGGCAGGCGTCACTTTGATAGCGTCTCTTGTTTCTAGATTAAGGGTGACTTCAGCACTAACACCCGCAGGTAACAGGCCATCTGAGTTGTCGATTTCAATCTCAATAGGGAAGGTATTGGTTGAGGCAGAAGAGATTCGAGAAACATAGCGCAGACGACCTTCCGCTTCTTCTCTCCCTAACAGGCGAACCAAAGCTGATTGATTGACTAGCAAATGCTGGATATGACGCTCACTGACATCGGCCTCAATAACCAAAGGATCGAGGTCAATCACGCCAGCAACAGGATCGCCAACACCAACGAAATCACCGAGCTCCACCATCAAATCTTGAACCACACCGGAGAAAGGCGATGTGATGACTGTATTTTTTAGAGCCAGTTCAGCATTACGCTTCATAGCCTTCGCTTCAGTTAACGAAGCCTCAGCTGTGGTGTAGGCTATCTCGCCTTGCAGCCCTCTTTTTTTCAGCGACTGCGCCGCCTTAAATTCTTTCTGCTTCAATCGATATAAAGCCGAAGCTCGCTCTAGCTGAATCTCTAAGTCACCTTTATCTATCTGAGCAATGGCTTGCCCTACTTTAACCGTATCGCCTTTCACAACGTTCAACCTAACAATCTTGCCCGCGACTTCCGCTCCCAATCGAGCATGCCTATCGGGAGCTGTGCGACCATAAAGATCTATGGTTTTAAAGGTGGGGGATGAAGTGAATGTTTGAAAGGAAACCTTAGCCAGCGGAATTTCTGTCGCTTTTTTTGCTGGTGACTCTTCCGCTTGCCCCACTCCTAAACCAAGCCAAATCGACAACAGTACAACTAGAACCAGAGAAACCAACCACGGCTGCTTCAGTTTCTGAAAAAATGGAGAGTTAGAAAATAGAGTGGGCATAGCAAATCCTTTTGTCCGATGTGATTAAGGCGCGCTAATTAGCTTAACACCGTCATATGCAACATCCTGATGCACAGAGGTAACTTTAACAGACCCACACCCAACGAAGTTGGACGCTATCGACAGTTTAAAAAATATGGCGTTTACTATAAAGCAAATGAATAAAGTGAAAGCTTAAGTATAACCACCCAAAATAACCTTGGCGTACATGCCTAGAATAAGTCGACTTACTGTCTGTTTTGTATGGTGTATTTTTTACAAACAAAAACACCGAGCATTGGCTCGGCGTTTAAAATATTTCTAATGTAGCTTTCCGTTCAAGCTACCTTTCGTGCACGCTAAACGCTAAATGATGCGCCACAACCACATGTTGTTGTCGCGTTCGGGTTGTTCACAAAGAAACGTGCGCCTTCTAGGCCTTCAGTGTAATCAACCATGCCGCCCATTAAGTACTGTAGGCTCATTGGGTCAACAACCAGCGTCACACCGCTATTTACAATGGTAGTGTCGCCATCATTTACTTTTTCATCAAATGTGAAGCCGTACTGGAAGCCACTACAACCGCCGCCTGTAATGTATACACGCAGTTTTAGCTCTGGGTTTTCTTCTTCAGCAATTAGCGTTTGTACGCGGGTAGCTGCTGCATCAGAAAAGGACAATGGGATATTTACTTCGCTCACGACAACCTCTCTTACCTGTGTCAAAAACAACATGATACAAATCTAAATCGAGACCATAGTTGTTGAGTATTTTCTTATATTCTGGTGATTATCTAATACCTGACTGAAACGTTCAAGTATTCACCACAGGATCGTTCCTTTTACTGCTGTAAACTCGCTAATATCTGACAATTAAAACGCGTAACCACACAAAACAACCAGATTCGGGTGATTATATCAGCGAAGGCATTCCTAGTTGGATTCCGGATAGGTACAATGCGTGCCAATTGGTCCGACAGTCAAAAGAGGATATATCAATGACCAAATCAGCAGAGCTGTACGAAAAAGCACAGCAAACTATTCCTGGTGGCGTAAACTCTCCAGTTCGTGCATTCAATGGCGTAGGTGGTTCTCCTATCTTCGTTGAACGCGCTGATGGCCCACTTATTTTTGATGCTGATGGTAAAGCATATATCGATTACGTTGGCTCTTGGGGTCCAATGATCCTTGGTCACAACCACGTTGTTATTCGTGACGCTGTTACTGCAGCAGCTCAACGCGGCCTTAGCTTTGGTGCTCCAACCGAAACTGAAATCAAGATGGCTGAACTTGTATCTGAGATGGTTCCATCAATGGAACAGCTGCGTATGGTGAGCTCAGGTACAGAAGCAACAATGAGTGCGATTCGTCTCGCTCGTGGCTTTACTGGTCGTGACAAAATCCTTAAGTTTGAAGGTTGTTACCACGGTCACGCAGACAGCCTACTTGTAAAAGCAGGTTCTGGCGCACTGACTTTAGGTCAACCAAGCTCTCCAGGCGTACCGGCTGATTTTGCGAAACTAACGCTAACTGCAACTTTCAATAATCTAGATTCAGTACGTGAAATCTTCGCAGCAAACAAAGGTGAGATCGCGTGTATCATCGTTGAGCCTGTCGCGGGCAACATGAACTGTATCCCACCAGTAGAAGGCTTCCACGAAGGTCTACGTGAGATCTGTGATCAAGAAGGTGCATTGCTAATCTTTGATGAAGTAATGACAGGTTTCCGCGTTGCTGAAGGTTGTGCTCAGGCTTACTACAACATCAAGCCAGACCTAACGTGTCTTGGTAAAGTGATTGGCGGCGGCATGCCAGTGGGTGCTTTTGGTGGTCGTAAAGACGTGATGCAATACATCGCACCAACGGGGCCTGTTTACCAAGCAGGTACGCTTTCAGGTAACCCTGTTGCAATGGCTGCTGGCTACGCATGTTTGAATCTTCTAAGAGAAGAAGGCAACGAAAAGCGTCTAGCGTCTAAAACTAAGCAGTTGGCAAATGGCTTCAAGCAACTTGCTGACAAGCACGGCATCCCTATGCTAGTTCACCAAGTTGGCGGTATGTTTGGTTTCTTCTTCACAGACCAAGAAACGGTGACGTGCTACGAAGATGTAACTAAGTGTGATGTAGAACGCTTCAAGCGCTTCTTCCATCTAATGTTAGATCACGGTGTTTACCTTGCACCTTCAGCATTCGAAGCAAGCTTTACTTCTCTTGCTCATGGTTCAAAAGAACTGGATGCAACACTAGAAGCTGCTGACCGATCTCTTGCGATCATTGCTGCTGAAAGCAAATAATCGAAAGCACTTTATAAGTAGCTAACCGATTGAATTTAGGGCTGCATTAACGCAGCCCTTTTTAATGCATCGACTAAATTAAACTCGAGTATTTCCGCTTAATTACCCGTCAATTTATTCGAAAACCTAACGAAAAACGTCTAACGTTCCCAGAAAAGAAAAACCAACAACATCAGCGTACCTAGGAACATTCTGAACCAAGGGATCTCTTTTTTTATTTGCTGTTCTTCGTCTTGGCATTTCTTATCTTTATTACAGCATCCCATTATCAAAACTCCTCATTGCTAACTCTCTGTTTTGCAGCCATTATAAACTCAGAACGCAAATATAGAGACCATTAACGTGTCAGAAAAACTCAAAATCAACACCAGCCACTGGGTGATCATCATTGCCCTACTTGCGGCGGCTTATGCTTGTTACTTGCTTATCGAGCCTTATGTAAATTCCATAGTAATGGCATTCATCATCTCGTTGCTGATGTTTCCAATTCACGAATGGCTTGAAAAGAAGATACCGAATAAAGAGAACGTAGTCTCTCTACTTTCTTGTGTGATCCTGACTTTCATTATTGTTATCCCTTTATTGGCAGTATTTGCAGCAATTGTTCAGCAAGGCTCTCTGTTCTCTCAGAACACGTACCAATGGGTGACACACGGCGGTATTCAGACTCTGTTTGCACACCCACTTGTGGTCAAAGCGCTGTCGTTTGTGAATAACTACCTGCCTTTCGACAACATTGAGCCCCAAGCCATCGCACAGAAAGTCGGAGAATTCGCGACAAGTTTTGGTTCTAAACTGGTTGGTATCAGTGCGAAAATCCTTGGTGATGCGACCAACTTCTTAATGGATTTCTTCTTGATGCTGTTTGTTCTGTTCTTCTTATTAAGAGATCACGACAAAATCATCAGTGTGGTTCGTCATATTCTTCCGCTATCTCGTAGCCAAGAAGACAAGCTCCTCACTGAGATTGAGCAAGTTTCTAAGTCTGCCGTTATGGGCTCATTCTTAACCGCAATAGCGCAAGGTTTTGCGGGTGGTTTAGGTATGTGGATTGCTGGTTTCCCTGGGTTGTTCTGGGGCACTATGATGGGCTTTGCCTCTTTCATCCCCGTGGTCGGTACCGCTCTAATCTGGATCCCAGCCGCAACCTACTTATTCCTAACCGGTGATACCACGTGGGCAATTTTCCTAACGGTTTACTGTGTCGCGATTGTTGGCTCAATTGACAACCTACTGCGCCCGCTGCTGATGCAAGGTAGTGCAGGCATGAATACCCTAATGATCTTCTTCTCACTGTTGGGTGGTATTCAACTTTTTGGCCTAATTGGTCTTATCTACGGCCCACTGATCTTTGCTATTACTATCGTTCTTTTCAATATTTACGATGAAGAGTTTAAAGACTTTTTAAACCAGCAAGACAAGAGTTGATCAACTGTTCAGCAACTTGGTTGCCGAACCCGTATTAAACACTTCAAGCTTTGGGCGGATTATGCGAAAATCCGCCCTCATTTTTTGCTAACGATTCAATAGAGTGTCCTATGTCAGCTTATATTGCCCCAAGCCAAATTGCTCAACGTCAACTCGCCTACTTTGAAGGCAAACATGTTTTAGTTGCAGGTGAGGCAGAAGACTTATTCCCTGTTGAATTAGCGAAACATTGTGAATCAGTCACCGTGTTTACTTCTAATTACAGCTACTACCGTCAATTAGAAGGCTGCAGCACCATCCAACGTTTTTATGGTGCGGAGTTTACCGAAGAGACCAAAGCCGACTTAGTGATGCTGTACTGGCCAAAGGCCAAAGCGGAAGCGGAATTTCTGTTGGCGATGTTATTTGCCAAGTTAGGTAAAGATACCGAGATTGTCGTAGTTGGCGAAAATCGTTCTGGTGTTAAAAGTATCGAGAAGATGTTTGCTCCTTACGGAAAAGTCGTGAAATACGATTCAGCGCGTCGTTGTTCTTTCTACTGGGGTCAATGCTTCGAGCAACCACCAGCCTTCAACCTACAAGACTGGTTTAAAACCTACACGGTTAACATTGGTGAGCAATCACTGACCGTGAAAAGTCTTCCAGGCGTCTTCAGTCATGGTCAATTTGATGTTGGTAGCCAACTATTACTTGATACCCTGCCAAAACTGAAAGGTAAAGTACTGGATTTCGGTTGTGGTGCAGGCGTATTGGGCGCGGTAATGGCATCTCGTCACCCTGATATCGAACTGGAAATGTGCGACATCAGTGCATTTGCCGTGGCGTCTAGCCAAGCAACGCTAGAAGCCAATGGTTTAACAGGTAATGTCTTCGCCTCAGATGTCTACTCTGACACATCAAAAGATTACCAATTCATCATCAGTAACCCACCATTCCATTCTGGTTTGGATACAAGCTACAGTGCGACTGAAACCTTACTTGCTCAGGCTCCTAACCACATGAAGCGTTCTGGTGAGATGATTATTGTTGCGAACAGTTTTTTAAAATACATTCCAATTATTGAGCAAGCTTTTGGAAAATGCGCGACTCTAAATAAGACCACCAAATTCGCGATCTATCACGCAAGCAAATAGCCTATCTAACACAGCGCAGGGTCAATATCTGCGCTGTCTGTTCATATTTCTATCAAAAGCCCATAAAAATGAGCTTTTGCACACGCTTTAAATACCACTTACTTGTCAAAGTAAAAAAACTCGTTAATTTCGTTAAATTGGAACCCGTTAATTCTATTCTCTGTACTTGTTTTCATCCCTTTCAAGCAGTACATCAAAGGAAAGTAGTACCCAATTTATGTTTAGATTCTATCGTAAGCAGAAGTTTAAGCGCCTTCAAAATACCCTAATGCTGGCATTTCTTGTCCTTAGTATTACCCCAGTAACACTTATCGCGATATTTTTCCTCCAATCGCACAGTCAGGATCTTCAGGAACAAAGTACTTCGCACCTTGTTTCCGTCCGTGATACTAAACAGCAGCAAATTGTCGATTACCTACAAGCTCAAGAATCCCAAGTGATGGGTTTTGTTCGCTCAGAGCTTGCCAATGCCAGTGGCGGACGATTCTATGGTTTGATCAATGCATTCCAACGCCTAGGGTTAGACATTGACGAAGCACGCGCTAATGCGCAGCAACGCTACATTCAAGGATCGGGCGATCAAATCAAAACATCGATTCTCCCTGAATCCAGCAGCTTTATTGGCAGCGAGCGCTATCGCCTATTGCACAAGCGCTACCACAACTCTTATTTGGAGCTGCTTAAGCGTTCTGATTTTGACGACATTTTATTGGTCGACATTAACGGCAACATCGCTTATTCAGTTTTTAAGCGCGATGACTACGGCACCAACTTGCTGACAGGTAAGTACAAAGATGCAAACCTCGGCAAAACCTTTCAACGCCTGGAAAAGGACGTAAAAGACAAACGCAAATCCAACGAAGACTACACGCCGGTTATCGTTTCTGACTTTAAAGACGAAAATGGTAAACAGACCGCATGGTTAGGCGCACCTATCGTTCAACAGGGCTACCTACACAGTTACGCCATGTTTAGACTGCCCATCAATGGTATTACTAAGCTTATTGCCGATCTCAACAAGAGTTCGAATATTCAAACCTTGCTTGTCGGCGATGATCATCTGCCACGTAGCCTTGCCCATTCACAAGAGTCGATTAATCTGAGTTTAGATGTTGTTGATAAAGCTCTGGCAGGAGAAACGGCCGTTGGCACCTTCGACAACGCTCAGGATCAAGCGATCATCGCTGCATATACTCCAATTGAGCTCAAATATGCGACTTGGGCACTCGTCGTCGAGCTTCCAGAAAAAGAAGCGTTTGCCCGTATTCATCAGTTAGAAAAGATCTTTGTGATCGTGATGTTGACGGCGATTATTCTTGTATTTGTCGCATCCCATTATCTGTCTAACTTCATCACATCACCGTTACTCAAGCTCACATGGGCAGCAGAGAAAGTCTCTGCGGGTGACCTTGATGAAACCATGATTAATACCGAACGAAAAGATGAGATAGGCCGCCTCGCGGTAAGCTTCGAAAGAATGCAACGTTCGATTCGTGAAAAGATGCTGCTCATTAAGAGCCAAAATGATGAGCTTGAGGACAACCTTAAGACCATTCAAAAACAAAATGAAGAGTTGCAACTGGCTAACAAACTTAAAGATGAATTCTTAGCAACAACATCACACGAATTGAGAACGCCATTACATGGCATGGTAGGTATCGCTGAAGCGCTAATATCTGGTGCAAACGGTCCTATTCCTGCCAACCAGAAGTACCAGTTGGATATCATCATCAATAGTGGCCAGAGATTGGCAACACTGGTCGATGATCTACTTGATTACCACAAAATGCGCTACGGCAGTTTAGACATAAATAAATCTGCTGTTGATTTATCTGCTGCTACCAGCTTGGTACTAGAATTGTCACATCATCTGTTGGGCAATAAGCCAATCCGAATTATTAACCAAGTACCCAGTGACTTAGGGTTGGTTTCGTCCGATCCTCAACGATTAGAACAAGTGATGTATAACTTGGTGGGCAATGCCATCAAGTACACATCAGAAGGTAAAATTGTTATCTCAGCAAGCGTTATCGACGACAACATTCGTGTACAAGTTGTTGATACAGGCCAAGGCATACCTGCTGAATACTTAGAACACATCTTTGAGCCACTGATTCAAGCAGGACAGGACTCAAGTAACTATCGCCAAGGTGCAGGGCTTGGGTTGTCCATAAGTCGTCAATTGATTGAACTGATGGGCGGTTCACTGTACGTAAGTAGCCAACCAATGCTTGGCACGACGTTCAGCTTTACCCTACCTTTAGCCACCCAAGAAGAATTGGATAACTACAGTGATTCAGGAAGCTATTCGCACTTCCAAGCGCCAGATTTAATTGATAACAGCCAACAAGAAAATAGTGTTATCAGTGAAGATCCAGACGGTCCGTTACTGGTTATCGCCGACGATGAACCAGTAAATTTACGCGTGCTAGACAGTTTCTTGAAATTGGAAGGTTATCGAGTGCGCACCGCATGTGACGGCCCAGAAACCATTGAACTGATTGAGAAAGAGAAGCCAGAGTTACTTCTGCTCGATATTATGATGCCAGGTATGAGTGGCTATCAGGTGTGTGAAGCACTGCGTAAGCAATACGATCATGCACAGTTGCCAATCATCATGCTCACAGCTCTTAATCAAGCAGAAGACCGTGTTCGTGGCTTTGAAGCTGGTGCCAACGATTACTTGTCTAAACCGTTCAACAAACAAGAGCTGGCGGCGCGAATTACGGCTCACTTATCAGCAAGTAAAGCTGAGCAAAGACGTCTTGAGAATGATCAATTGCAACTGGAGCTTAAACACAGAGCCATGGTTGAAGCGAACCTGCTAGAAACTCAAGGGCGCTTGCTAGAGCAGCTAGAATCAGCCCCTGAGGCCATCATCTGTATTCGTGATGACCAACGAATTCGATTTGCCAACGAAGCTGCAGCAAAACTATTTAGGCGCGGGCAAGAGCAGCTTAAACGCTCTATGGCCGATGAGATCATTGCGCCTAAATACCTTAAGGTGGAACAAGCTCACTACTGTGGTGATATTGACATCTATATAGACGACACTCGTCAGCGAATACCAAGTGATATCCTTAAGCTACCTGAAGGCTCAGGGCTCGACACCATGTATATCTTTAATGTTGGTGGTGGGGTTAACTCAAACCGAGTCAATAACCTTGAAACGGCGGTTGAGGCACTTTCAAGCTACGCCTTTGAGGGTGACAAAGATAAACTTCAACAACTGAAAGAACTTGGCGGTGAATTTACTCGCCTCGCAGATAAAGCAACCGGTGAAGGTAAAAACAAACAAGAGCTGATGCGTGAAGTGCTGGTCGATGTCATGACCAATGCCATCATCTACTGGGAGTCTGTTACAGGGGAAACCAAGTTTGCCTTCGCAGAGAAGAGTGGCTTGTGGCGCGTCTACCTAGACCGCAGTACCCTGCAAACTAGAACGCTAGACAAATATCTACGTGTAGAAACTCTACCGAAAACGCCTCGCTGGCGAACGGTACTGAGCTCTATCGAGTTTATACTTGAGCACTGTAAAGAACAGACACCTGAAAGAACTCATATTGAGACCCTAAGGGATAAGCTACAAAAACTACTGACCAGTTAGCTCTGAAGTAAGCTCAAGCTACTGTAAATAATGAAGCCCACCTAGCGTGGGCTTTTTTGTGAATATCGTACGCGACCAAAGGACAATGACGTCGATTCAAACACACTTCTTTTACGGCATTAAACAAGCAAAATGACACGTTACTCAATCTTAAACAATCACCAGTTCAGTTACTATTTTGAGCCTTATTCTTGGCTGAATTTCACATTCCTCCGGCTCTTTGTTGCAGTTTGAGAAGCGAGTCACAACAGAACGGCAGATTTAATTTTCTAGAAAAATTTAACGTAAAACAGGTAAGTGACCGAGATCTACAATTACATCACCGTAAGATAAACCCCTATAATTAAAAGCCGAAAAGGTTAGTGACCACTTACAAAAAGCTACCACCACAAAACCAAATGCGAGTCACATCACCTTAACAATTACGCACAAAAAACCACCAAAGCAAGCTATTTTGACGTTAATGACGTGGTGCTGTGTGTTTTTAACGTTTTTGACGGGAAACGAGTTTGATTAATTCATCGATAAGGTGTTTTCTTACTCCTGCCAAAGGCCTACAGGCCACTCTTACCACTTCTCAGAATCAAAGATGAATCTGGAGCAACGAAGAAGAGGTAGGCCTTTAACTAGAGTGTGTATCTACTAACTAATTAGCGACAGATAACATTCAATCCATTAGTGAAATGAAAGCAAATAGTAAGGAACAGCTATGCTTGCCAATATAAAAAAAACAGCAATAGCAACAGCAATTATTGCAACTGCTACAACAGGTTTTGCATCAGTAGCAACAGCTGCAGAGCGCAGCGAACTGACCGTTCACCCGAAAGAGTACACTACATTCGTACGTAACTTTAACCCGTACCTTGGTGCTACTAACCTACATACTACAACTGACTTCATGTACGAGCCTTTAGTAGTATTTAACGAAATGCACGGTAACACTCCGGTGTTCCGTCTAGCTGAAAACTTCAAAATGTCAGATGATCTGATGAGCGTTGTTTTCGACATTCGTAAGGGTGTTAAATGGTCTGATGGAGAAACTTTCTCTGCTGATGATGTTGTTTTTTCTTTCAACCTTGTAAAAGAGAAGCCAGAGCTTGACCAATCTGGTATCAACTCTTGGGTAACTTCTGTAGAAAAACTGAACGACAACCAAGTTAAGTTCACACTAACAGAAGCAAACTCAAACGTACCTTACGAGATTGCTAAAGTACCTGTAGTACCTAAGCACATCTGGAAAGACGTTAAAGATCCATCAACGTTTACCAATGAGAACCCTGTAGGTTCTGGTCCATTTACAGAAATCGATACGTTTACAGCGCAACTGTACATCCAGTGTGCAAACCCGAACTACTGGGATGCAGACAACCTAGATGTTGACTGTCTACGTGTTCCACAAATTGCGAACAACGACCAGTTCTTAGGTAAAGTTGTAAACAGTGAAATGGACTGGACGTCTTCTTTCGTTCCTGATATCGATCGTACATACGCTGCAGCAAGCCCTAAACACCACTACTGGTACCCGCCAGCAGGTACACAAGCATTCATCGTTAACTTCAAACACCCTGATGCTGCGAAGCATGAAGCATTGAGCAACGTTGAATTCCGTCGTGCTTTCTCTATGGCTCTTGACCGCCAAACTATCATCGACATCGCATTCTACGGTGGCGGTACTGTGAACGATTTCGCATCGGGTCTTGGCTACGCGTTTGAAGCTTGGTCTGATGAAAAAACTCACGACAAATACAAAGGCTTCAACACTTACAACGCTGAAGGCGCGAAGAAGCTTCTTGCTGACGCTGGCTTCAAAGATGTAAACAAAGATGGTTTTGTTGACACTCCATCAGGCAAATCTTTCGAACTAATGATTCAATCGCCAAACGGCTGGACTGACTTCAACAACACAGTTCAACTTGCGGTAGAGCAACTAAACGAAATCGGCATTAAAGCGAAAGCTCGTACACCTGACTTCTCTGTTTACAATCAAGCAATGCTTGAAGGTACATACGACGTAGCATACACAAACTACTTCCACGGTGCGGATCCATACACGTACTGGAACAGTGCTTACAACTCATCACTACAATCTGGTGATGGTATGCCTCGTTTCGCTATGCACTTCTACAAAAATGACAAGCTAGATGGTCTTCTAAACAGCTTCTACAAAACAGCTGACAAGAACGAACAGCTAGATATTGCACATGGTATCCAGCAAATTATCGCTGCAGACCAAGTGACAATCCCTGTGATGTCTGGTGCTTACATGTACCAATACAACACAACTCGATTCACTGGTTGGTGGAACGAAGAAAATCCAAAAGGCCGTCCAAACATTTGGGCTGGTATTCCAGAGCGTCTACTTCATGTACTGGACCTAAAACCAGTTAAATAAGTAATCGTTCAATCTTTGCGGCGTAACTTCTTACGCCGCTTATAAAAATCCCCACACTATCAATTGAAAGTATGGCGCTAGTCGTCAGGGGATTTTTCGTTCCAAATTTCGCTAGGAGCGACCTGAATCCAGAAACAGGGAAACAATCTGGGTGAGTAAGGTGTGAGTTATGGGTTATTTTTTAAGACGTTTGTCATTTTATTTTGTCGCGCTATTAGTTGCAGCGACGTTAAACTTTATTATTCCAAGAGCAATGCCTGGTGACCCAGTTACCATGATGTTTGCGAACGCTTCTGTACAAGTTACTCCTGAGCGTATTGCTGCAATGAAAGAACTATTAGGCTTCGTTGATGGCGGCTTACTGGTTCAATACGGCGCATACATGAAGAACATTCTAAGCTGGGAGCTTGGTACATCAATTCAATTCTACCCACTTTCTGTAAATACTCTGTTGGGTGGAGCATTTGGTTGGTCGCTATTCTTAGCAGGCACCGCCGTTATTCTTTCTTTCTCTATTGGTTCAATCCTAGGTATTTTTGCAGCGTGGAAACGTGGCAGCAAATACGATGCCTTTGTGACTCCCGGGATGCTGATTTTACAAGCCGTTCCTCAGGTTGTTATTGCCATGATTGCGCTGTTTACCTTCGCAATCGGCTTGAAATGGTTCCCAACAGGTTACGCCTATACCGCGGGTACGATTCCAGATTGGACAAGCTGGGCATTCATTAAAGATGTCGCTTACCACGCCTTCTTACCTTTGCTATGTGCATCTATTGTTCAAATTGGTGGCTTCCTAGTAAACATGCGTAACAACATGATCAACCTGCTAGCTGAAGATTACATCACCATGGCGAAAGGCAAAGGCCTTAGCGAAAACCGAGTGGTATTCAATTACGCAGCTCGTAACGCGATGCTACCAAGTGTGACAGCACTTTCTATGTCGCTAGGTATGGCAATCGGTGGTCAGTTAATTATCGAAATCATCTTTAACTACCCAGGCCTTGGCAGCGTACTTTTCAACGCAATTAACGCTCGTGATTACCAAGTACTGCAAGGTCAACTGCTTATCATGACGCTATTCATGCTGTTCTTTAACCTAGTTGCAGACATGCTTTACGTTGTTCTTGACCCTCGTCTTCGTAAGGGTGGTAAATAATCATGAAAGATATTCTAAAACTCATTTGGCGTAACCCGATGGCCTTAACCGGCGTCATCATCCTAAGTATTTTTATTCTTGGTGCGATTGCGGCTCCATTGATCACAAAACATGTGCCAGACAAACGTACAGGTAATCCACACGAATACCCTGGCTTCGTGGTTAAGTCTGCACAAACTAACCCTGATGGCTGGGTTGCTCAAAACCTAGCAGACGATCGTCGTACGTTGATAATGTCTAAGAAGGCAGACCACGTACTGGGAACAACTCGTATGGGTCGTGACGTTTGGTCACAAGTGGTATACGGCGCACGCGTATCTCTTGCTGTAGGTTTTGGTGCGGGTCTTACCGTATGTTTACTAGCAACGGTTATTGGTGTTTCCGCAGGCTACTTTGGCGGCCGTGTCGATGATGTTCTGACAGCCGCAATGAACATCATGCTGGTTATTCCTCAATACCCATTACTGTTCGTAGTTGCAGCCTTTATCGGTGAGGCAGGGCCACTCACCATAACCTTGGTTATCGGCTTTATGTCCTGGGCTTGGGGCGCGCGTGTTGTTCGTTCCCAGACCTTAGCACTGCGTGAAAAAGAGTTTGTAAAAGCCGCTGAAGTTCTGGGTGAATCTTCATTCCGTATTATCTTCGTAGAGATTCTTCCAAACCTTATCTCTATCGTTGGCGCGAGCTTCATCGGTTCGGTGATGTACGCAATCATGATGGAAGCAACGATTTCGTTCCTAGGTCTTGGTGACCCGAACACAATCAGCTGGGGCATCATGCTTTACAACGTTCAAACCTCTTCATCAATGCTGATTGGCGCTTGGTGGGAACTGTTGGCTCCTTGTATCGCATTGACACTACTTGTAACTGGTCTTGCTCTACTTAACTTCGCTGTCGATGAAATTGCCAACCCGCAACTGCGTTCTCACAAAGGCATGAAGCGTTGGAAGAAATTAGCAGCACAAGACAAAGAAGAACGTGAACCTGAACTACCACCACAAAATGCACTTTGGAGCGGAGATAAATAATCATGTCTGAACCACTAATTTCTATCCGCAATTTATGCGTGGATTACATCACAGAGTCTGGCGATGTACGTGCGTGTAACAACGTAAGTTTCGACATTGCTCCAGGTGAAGTATTCGGCCTAGCTGGTGAATCTGGCTGTGGTAAATCAACTGTTGCTTTCTCTCTTATGCGTCTGCATAAGCCGCCCGCTTACATCAGTGGTGGTGAGGTTATCTTCAATGGTGAGAACATCCTTGAATACAGTGATGACCGTATGCAAGCGTTCCGTTGGAGCGAGATGTCGATGGTATTCCAGAGTGCGATGAACGCACTCAATCCTGTATTACCAATGGAAGAGCAGTTCTGTGACGTAATTATGCGTCACACCAACATGACTCGTGAGCAAGCTAAGCAACGCGCAGAAGGTCTACTTGAAATCGTAGATATTCACCCGAGCCGATTGAGTGACTACCCTCACCAATTCTCTGGCGGCATGCGTCAGCGCTTGGTTATTGCTATCGCTTTAGCATTGAATCCAAAGCTTATCATTATGGATGAGCCAACGACCGCACTTGATGTGGTTGTTCAACGCGAAATCCTACAAAAGATCTATGCACTAAAAGAAGAGTTTGGCTTCTCGATTCTGTTCATCACCCATGACTTGTCATTGATGGTCGAGTTCTCTGACCGTATCGGCATCATGTACTCAGGTGAGCTCATCGAGGTTGCCAATGCTCAAGATATTCTAGAAAACCCTTACCACCCTTATACCAAAGGGCTGGGAAGTTCTTTCCCTCCACTAACAGGGCCAAAGACAAAACTAGCAGGCATTCCGGGTAACCCTCTGAACCTGTTAGAGATCCCTGAAGGGTGTCGTTTCCAAGCTCGTTGTGATCGTGTACATGAAACGTGTACCAAGGTGCCAACCAAGCTGCGTTCTATCGACCCGGGACATTTGTCTAACTGCCACCTGTACGGTGACCCAATAGTACAAAGGAAGCTATAGCTTGCACGCTGATTCAGCGTGAATAACGAATAAGGCGGCTCGACCGCCGAAATGCAAGCAAAGCGAATAAGGATTCTGGAGACAATTATGAGCAAAGATTTCGGTCAATTATTGGTAGAAGGCAAGAATGTCGTAAAAGACTTCCCAATAAGCAGTACCACAATTCAAACCCCAATGATGCGTGCGATTAACGACGTATCATTCAAGATGTATAAAAGTCGCGGCCTAGCTGTGGTTGGTGAGTCAGGTTCAGGCAAATCAACAACAGCAAAAATGATCGCAAAAATGTACGCACCTTCGGGCGGTACGATCGAATACAAAGGTCGTGATATCCAAGAGATCTCAAGCAGAAAAGATCTTATGCACTACCGTGAAGGCGTGCAGATGGTATGGCAAGACCCGTTTGGTTCTCTGAACCCAACACATAACATCTTTCACCACATAGCTCGACCATTGTTGATCCACAAAAAAGTATCTCCGGGCAACAAGAAAGAGTTACAGGAACGTGTGTACGATCTTCTAGAGCAAGTTGGCTTAGTGCCACCACAAGCAACGGCAGAGAAGTACCCTCATCAACTCTCTGGTGGTCAGCGTCAACGTGTCAACCTAGCCCGTAACATTGCAGTTGGTGCAGAAGTTGTATTAGCCGATGAACCAACATCGATGCTTGATGTATCGATTCGTGCTGGTGTTTTGAACCTGATGGAAGAAATGAAGTTTGAGAAACAAATGTCTCTACTTTACATCACTCACGATATCGCAACCGCTCGTTACATTGCTGAAGATCTTTCAGTGATGTACGTAGGACACATGGTGGAATGGGGCGATACCGATGATGTGATTGCTAACCCTCAGCATCCTTACACCCAACTGCTTGTTTCTGCGGTTCCAGATCCTAAAAAATCGATCCACGAACAACTCGCAGGCAACAAAGGTGAGATCCCTCTTTGGACACCAGTCTCAGCAGGTTGCCCATTTGCAGGCCGTTGCACTCATGCAATGGACAAGTGTAAAGAGCAGTTACCAGGGGTTACGCAGTTAGCTGATAACCACTTTGTGCGTTGTTACCTACACGAAAGCTAAGCAATAAAACCAAGTTAGGGTCTGCGGGCCCTAACTATTTATATACAAAACATTTTATATCCAAAACATTCAAGTACCTAGCCAATAGAAACTAGGACTGTCGGAGAATATTGATGCTGTTATTGACCAACCATATTGGCTACGAATCCACGGCTCCAAAGCAAGCTATTCTGCAAACGAAGAAAGCTCGCTTATCAAGTACGACTGCACTTTTGGTGTGTGCCGACAACCATATCACTGTCGGAAGTTTTGATGTGGTTAAACAAGGCCGCGTAGCAAATTGGCATCAAGGGCAATTCTTCACTATCGATTTCAGTTCATTCACTGAATCAGGTCGCTACTACCTACGTTTTGACAACCTACGCTCTGAAGTATTTGAGATTGGTAGCAACCTATTAATGAACCACACGTTTTCTGATGTGCTTCATTACTTTAAGTCACAACGCTGTGGCGGTAGTTTCGACAAAAAAGATCGACAAGCACAAATTATGGGCACTGACAGATACGTCGATGTCCACGGTGGATGGTATGACGCATCAGGTGATGTAAGTAAGTATTTTAGCCACCTGTCTTATGGTAACTACCTTAACCCACAACAAATTCCAATGGTCGTTTGGAACATGCTAAAAAGCGTGCGCTTGACTAGCAATAACTCAGACTTTCCTAAATTCTCTATGACTCGTTTAGTGGAAGAAGCCCTATTCGGTGCCGATTTCTTAGTGCGTATGCAAGACGCTGACGGATACTTTTACATGACGGTATTCGACAAGTGGAGTAAAGACATCAATCAACGTGACATCTGCGCATACGCCACTCAAGAAGGTAACAAATCAACGGACTTGCAAGCGGGCTACCGACAAGGTGCAGGTGTTGCTATCGCCGCATTAACTGCTGCATCTGAACTTGAAACCTCGGGCAGTTACTCGAGCCAAACTTATCTTGAAACTGCCGTTAGCGGTTATTGGCACCTAAAAGAACATAACCTGCAGTACCTAAACGATGGCGAAGAAAACATCATCGATGAATATTGTGCCCTACTCGCTGCCAATGAACTGTACCGAGTAACAGAGGACGATCAATACCTATTAGAAGCAAGAACTTGGGCTAGTCGCTTGATCGCACGTCAGCAATCTGATGATTCAGTTGAGCACTTTTGGTCAGCTAATGCTGATGGCTCTCGCCCCTATTTCCATGCAGCTGAAGCTGGCCTTCCTGTAATTGCTCTGTGCGAGTACATCGATAATGAAACTGACACTGAGTTGAAAGAACAAGCACGTGTGGTTGTTGAGCAAGCTTGTCAGTTCGAAATCAACATTACCGACAAAGTCATCAACCCATTTGGCTACCCAAGACAATACGTAAAATCTGTCGATGGTGATAAACGTGATGCCTTCTTCGTCGCTCAACAAAACGAAACTGGCTACTGGTGGCAAGGCGAAAACGCGCGTCTTGGCTCAATTGCGACCATGGCTTACCTAGTTCAACCGCACATTAAAGATAATGACCTTCAGCAGCGTCTAATCCAACTTTCACAAAATAGCCTTGACTGGATTTTGGGCCTCAACCCATACCACATGTGCATGCTTGATGGCCACGGTCATAACAACCCAGACTATCTACCACAACTTGGTTTCTTCAATGCCAAAGGCGGGATTTGCAATGGCATCACGGCAGGGTTCGAAGACGAACAAGACATCGCATTCAACCCACCAGCACAGAAAGACGACATGCTTCAAAACTGGCGCTGGGGTGAACAATGGATCCCTCATGGGGCGTGGTACTTACTGGCGACTGCAGCACAGTTCAATCATTTAGCACAGTGTAAGGAGCAATAATCATGACGCTTTACTACGTAGGTATTGATGGTGGCGGTACATCTTGCCGTGCTCGCATTCGTGATAACCAAGGCAAACTCATTGGTGAAGCGAAAAGTGGCAGTGCCAACATCCTTTTGGGTGTCGATGTTGCAATGAGTTCAATTGTTGATGCGATTACTAAAGCCGCACAACAAGGGCAACTCAACTCTAACGATTTTTCTAATATGCATGTTGGTTTGGCGCTAGCTGGTGCTGAACAGAAGTCAGCATGGCTCGACTTCATGGCACAAGCACACCCTTTCGCAAGTATGACACTCAATACAGACGCCTATGGTGCATGTATTGGTGCACATAATGGCCAAGATGGCGCGATCATGATTGGTGGTACAGGTTCATGTGGTATCTACCTAAACAACGGCGAACAACATGTGGTTGGCGGTCGTGAATTTCCAATTTCTGACCAAGGCGGCGGCGCAGTGATGGGCCTTCGTTTAATTCAGCAAGTCCTACTCGCTGAAGATGGTATTCGCAGTAAAACCCCATTAACTCAACATGTTATGAATCAATTTAATAATGATGTGGATGCGATTGTGGCGTGGTCAAAAGGCGCGATTCCAAAGGATTACGGTCAATTCTCACCCGTCATTTTTCAACTGGCAAATGAAGGCGATGAACTGGCTATAGAGATGCTTAAGCAGACTGCAGCCGATATCGAAATGTTTGTATTAGCGCTGCATCGAAAAGGCGCTGACAAGGTGTGCTTAATGGGAAGTATCGCTGAGCGTATTCTCAACTGGCTATCACCACCAGTACAACAATGGATCGTTAAACCTCAATTTGACGCTATCGAAGGCGCATTGATGTTTGCCGGCAAGTCACAACACAACTTGTATCAACAGGCTTAGCAGGGAAGTTATATGAATTATCGCATCGACTTAGCTGTTCTTTCTGAACAAAAAAATAACTGCCGATTTGGCCTTACGGTACATAATTTAAGTGACCTCGACGTAAAAGATTGGTCTCTGCATTTTGCATTTGACCGATTCATCCTTCCTGAGAGTCTATCGCAAGGTGAACTGACTCAAGTTGGAAGCTATTGCACGTTCAAACCAAGTGCGCCCGTGTTAAAGGCCAATAACCATTACTACCTTGAATTCAGTATTCAAAGCGCCCCATTCCGCTTCTATTCTGATGGCCTTAATGATGCCTTTATCCAATCACATCATGATGGAGAAACATCGGTACTGCCTGTCGCGATATCACCCATAGTACTGGCTTCGCCGTACCGTGAACGTAATCAAATGCCTGAAGTTAACGCTGCTGAAATTGCATTGATTCCTCAACCAAATCAGATCGAACTCAAGCAAGGTAGCTTCGCGCTAAGCTGTGAATGCAAGGTTGAGGTTCAATCTCACCTTGCAGATAAAGCCGTCTCTTGGTTGCAGCAAGAGTTACTTTCTACCTTTGAAATATCTCTTTCGAATGAGCTTTCAACTGAACTTTCAAAAAACGAAAGCGGCGACATTCTATTTCGCAGCAATCCAACATTAGACGAAGCAGAATACAAACTCCGCATTACTGAACAACAAATAATTGTTGAATCAGGTAGCCAGTCTGGGTTTACACACGCCGTGGCAAGTCTGATTCAATTGGTTCAACAACTGGATGTCGAAAATTTTTCTATTCCATGCTGCAAAATCGCCGATCACCCTCGCTTTAAGTACCGAGGCATGATGTTGGATTGCGCGCGCCACTTCCATTCAGTAGAGCAAGTGAAGCGCTTAATCAATCAACTAGCGCACTACAAATTCAACGTTTTTCATTGGCACCTAACCGATGATGAAGGTTGGAGAATCGAGATCAAGAGCCTACCTCAGCTAACTGAAGTCGGCGCATGGCGCGGTCCTGATCATGCATTAGAACCGCAATACACCCACATTGCGGATAACTATGGCGGTTTCTACACGCAACAACAGGTTCGTGAAGTCATTGAATACGCAGAGCAGCGTAGCATCACGGTGATCCCAGAGATCGATATCCCGGGACACTGCCGCGCCGCAATAAAGTCACTGCCTGACATGCTAGTTGAGCAAGCAGACACCACACAATACAAGAGTATTCAGCACTACAACGACAACGTACTAAATCCAGGCTTGCCAGGTACTTATCAGTTCCTAGATGCCGTTATTGAAGAAGTTGCAGAGCTTTTCCCTAGCGAATTGATCCACATGGGCGCAGACGAAGTACCACCCGGTGTGTGGACCAACAGCCCTGCTGCTCAAGCTCTGATGAAAGAACATCAATATCAAGACAGCAAAGATTTACAAGGCCACCTATTCCGTTATGCCGAAAACAAACTCAAACAACTCGGTAAGCGCATGGTGGGCTGGGAAGAAGCACAGCACGGCGACAAGGTGAGCAAAGAGACCATCATCTATTCATGGCTCAGTGAAGAAGCTGCTATCAATTGCGCTCGCCAAGGCTTTGATGTGGTGCTGCAACCAGCACAGTTTACCTATCTCGACATGACCCAAGATTATGCACCGGAAGAACCGGGCGTAGATTGGGCTGCCGTTATCCCCTTAGAACAAGCTTATACCTACGAAGCCCTCGCTGAGATATCCGACACCGATCCAATTCGTAAGCGGATCCGCGGAATTCAGTGTGCTCTATGGTGTGAGATCGTTACCAATCAAAAGCGCATGGATTACATGGTATTTCCAAGAATTAGCGCTTTAGCTGAAGGATGTTGGACACATAAAAACAACCGAAACTGGCTAGATTACCTATCTCGCCTAAAGGGTCACCTGCCATTACTCGACAGACTCAATGTTGATTATCGCAACCCTTGGAAAGCTGAATAAAACGAAGCCAAAGCACACTCAAGTCGAGTGCTTGCTTCCCTGATTAAGGTGCTCAGTCAGATTCGACTCAGCATCATTATTTAAAAATTAGCTGCATAGATGCAGTTTGTTAAAAAGGAAATGACAATGAAATACGGCTATTTCGATAACGATAATCGCGAATACGTCATCACTCGCCCTGATGTACCAGCACCTTGGACCAACTACCTAGGTACTGAAAAGTTTTGTACCGTAATTTCGCACAATGCTGGCGGCTACTCGTTCTACAATTCTCCGGAATACAACCGTGTTACTAAATTCCGTCCAAACGGCACCTTCGACCGTCCAGGACACTATGTTTACCTGCGTGATGATGAGACGGGCGATTACTGGTCTATCTCTTGGCAGCCAGTGGCAAAGAACCTAGATGAAGCGAACTACGAAGTTCGTCACGGCCTGTCATACTCAAAATTCAAGTGTGAATACAGTGGTATTACAGCAACCAAAACGTTATTCGTTCCTAAGGGTGAAGATGCGGAAGTTTGGGACGTCGTGCTGAAAAACAACACTGACAAACCAAGAACCATCAGTACTTTCTCATTTGTTGAGTTCTCGTTCAGCCATATTCAATCGGATAACCAGAACCATCAGATGTCTTTGTACTCTGCGGGGACGTCTTACCAAGAAGGTGTTCTTGAATACGACCTGTACTACAACACTAACGACTTTGAAGGTTTCTACTACCTAGCTTCAACTTTCTCACCAGACAGCTACGACGGCCAACGTGATAACTTCCTTGGCATGTACCGTGATGAAGCGAACCCAATTGCCGTTGAGAACGGTAAATGTTCTAACAGCGCTCAAACCTGTTACAACCACTGTGGTTCTCTGCACAAGCAATTTACGATTCAGCCGGGTGAAGAAGTTCGCTTTGCTTATGTACTCGGTATCGGTAAAGGAAACGGCGAGCGCCTACGTGAAAAGTACCAAGACACAGCCAACGTCGATGCCGCTTTCCAAGGCATCAAAGATCACTGGGACGAGCGTTGCAACAAATTCCAAGTTAAGTCTCCAAACGAAGGCTTAGACACCATGATCAACACATGGACGCTATACCAAGCGGAAACCTGTGTTGTTTGGTCTCGCTTTGCATCCTTCATTGAAGTGGGTGGTCGTACTGGCCTTGGTTACCGTGATACTGCGCAAGACGCAATCTCAGTACCTCATGCCAACCCACAAATGACCAAGAAACGTATTATCGACCTGCTTCGCGGCCAAGTGAAAGCGGGCTATGGTCTACACTTGTTCGATCCAGACTGGTTCGATCCAGAAAAAGCAGACATTGAACCTTCAAAATCACCAACGGTTGTTCCAACACCGTCAGATGACGACAAGATCCACGGCATTGAAGACACCTGTTCTGATGATCACTTATGGATCGTTCCGACTATCATCAAGTATGTAATGGAAACCGGTGAACACGACTTCTTTGATGAAGTAATTCCATACGCAGACGGTGGCGAAGCGACCGTTTATGAACACATGAAAGCGGCACTGAACTTCTCTGCAGAATACGTGGGGCAAACCGGTATCTGTAAGGGTCTTCGTGCAGACTGGAATGACTGTTTAAACCTTGGTGGCGGTGAATCTTCAATGGTTTCATTCTTGCACTTCTGGGCTCTACAAGAATTCCTAGATCTTGCTAAGTTCCGTAATAACGATGCTGACGTTGCTAAATACACAGAAATGGCCGCGAACGTACGTGAAGCGTGTGAAACACACCTATGGGATGACGAAGGTGGCTGGTACATCCGTGGTCTAACAAAAAATGGCGACAAGATCGGTACCGCTCAACAAGCTGAAGGTCGTGTACACCTTGAGTCAAACACGCTAGCGGTTCTATCTGGCGCGGTTTCTCAAGAGCGTGGCGAGAAAGCGATGGACGCTGTTGATGAGAACCTATTCTCTGAATACGGCTTGCACCTAAATTCTCCTTCATTCGCAACACCAAACGATGATATCGGCTTTGTGACTCGCGTTTATCAAGGCGTAAAAGAGAATGGCGCAATCTTCTCTCACCCGAACCCATGGGCTTGGGTAGCAGAAGCGAAGCTAGGTCGTGGTGACCGTGCGATGAAGTTCTACGACGCACTGAACCCGTACAACCAAAACGACATGATTGAAACACGTTACGCAGAACCATACTCGTACGTGCAGTTCATCATGGGTAAAGATCATCAAGACCATGGTCGTGCAAACCACCCTTGGTTAACGGGTACCTCTGGTTGGGCTTACTTCGCGGTAACCAACTTTATTCTTGGTGTTCGCACAGGCTTTGAAGGATTAACAGTCGATCCTTGTATCCCGACTGATTGGCCGGAATTCGAGGTTACTCGTCAATGGCGTGGCGCGACTTACAACATCACAGTGCAAAACCCGAATGCAGTAAGCAAAGGGGTTACCTCTATCACTATCAACGGTGAGTCAGTTGAAGGTGCAATCCCAGTACAAGCAGAAGGCAGCGTGAACGATGTTGTCGTTGTTCTAGGCTAGTCACTTAATTTAACGAACAGCTCTTGCCTCAAGTCTTTATCGACTTGAGGCAATGAGACTAAAAGGATTTTCTAATGATTAAATTTGGTACAGGTGGCTGGCGCGCTTTCATTGGTGAAGAGTTCACCAGAGACAATGTTCGCCTTGTAGCGCAAGCGCTCGCTAACATCATCAATAATGAAGATGCAGCCAAGAATGGCTTCGTTATTGGCTATGACCGTCGCTTCCTTTCAGATAAAGCGGCATGCTGGTTTGCAGAAGTACTTGCGGCGAACAACATCAAAGTAAGCTTCATTGATAAGTTCGTTCCAACACCTATCGTGATGTTCCAAGCAAAAGAGATGGGATGTATTTACTCTGCGTGTATTACCGCTTCTCACAACCCAGCGGACTATAACGGCATAAAGATCTTCATTGAAGGTGGACGCGATGCTGACGAGATCATCACAGAGAAGATCGAACAGCAAATCGCAACACTGACCAACGAAGATGTTATACGAGTCGATTTTGAACAAGCGTTAAACGACAAAGAAATCGAGATCATCAACCCGATGAACGACTTTGTTGATTCAATCATCAACTTCATCGATATCGATTCGATTAAGAAAGCCAACCTGCGCGTACTGATTGATCCAATGTTTGGTGTTGCGAAAAATGCTCTGCAAACCGTACTGATCAACGGTCGCTGTGATGTCGACGTAATCAACGATGGTAAGAACCCAGATTTCGGGGGTCTAATGCCTTCTCCGAATGCCGCTACGCTCTATCGCTTGAAGCACTTGGTGGCAGCAGAAGGATATGACATTGGTATTGGTACTGATGGCGATGCCGACCGTTTAGGCATCATTGATGAGAAAGGTCACTTCATTCACCCTAACGAAGTGCTACTCCTACTTTACTACTACTTACTGGAATACAAAGGCTGGAAGGGCTCTGTTGTTCGTAACATCGCCACCACGCATCTACTCGACAAAGTAGCGGCAGATCATGGTGAGAAGAGCTTTGAGGTTCCTGTAGGCTTTAAGCATATCAGCTCTCAAATGGAAGCAGATGATTCACTGATTGGTGGTGAAAGTTCGGGAGGTTTAACCATTCGAGGTCATATCAAAGGTAAGGATGGCGTATTTGCTTCAAGCTTACTGGTTGAGATGATCAGTGTAACAGGTAAAAAATTATCTGAGTTACTTGATGAAATCTACTCTAAGTATGGCTATGCCTACACGGCAGAAGGAGATTGCCAGTTTAAGCCTTCAGAGAAAGAAGCGCTCTACACCAAGATTTACGTAGAGAAACAACTGCCTGAATTTGAATACGAAATTGAAAAAGTTAGCTATGAAGATGGTGCCAAGGTGTACTTCAAGAATGGCGGCTGGGTGATCGCTCGTTTCTCAGGAACAGAGCCGTTACTACGAATCTTCGCAGAAATGGAAGATAAAGACACTGCAGAACGTGTTCTTCAAAAAGTGAAAGACTTCCTCTCTCTATAGACTTATAGAGTGCAGCAGTTTTGAATGGGACTTAACAAACCACTGCCTTGTTAAAGCCTATAGGTGAAGAACTCTTGCCCAGTACTCTGTATCAAAGTGCTGGGCTTTTTTACGAATGCATTTTACTTTTCGGCAGAACGATACTTACTGCGTATCATTAAAACGCCAACACACCTTTGGTATCTACTTTGACGGTGACTGGCATACCAACACCTAGAGCCTCAGAAGACGTTGCTAACAGTTTCTGACCGTTAGCTTCAATCACATAGCGACAGTGGTCGCCCATAAATTGTTGTTCCAACACTGACAGGTTACTGTCGACATCATGACTCGCCACTATATGCTGTGGTCTTAGTAACAACGCACATTCCGCTCCCACTTCGATCTGAGTTTGTGCTTTCGCTTCTATCAGACCCAAGCTCGTTTCAAATTCATTATCTGAAATACGCTTTGCATTCAAGTAGCTACCACCACCTAAGAAATCAGCAACAAACTTACTCGATGGGTGGAAGTACAACTCAGATGCAGAACCATATTGCTCAATCACACCATGGTTCATTACCGCCATTTTATCTGAAAAAGCGAATGCTTCTTCACGGCTGTGCGTTACAAAAATAGCAGTAACACCCTGCTTTTTAAATATTTTACGAATCTGAGAGATCAACTCATGGCGAACTTGAGTATCAATATTTGAGAAGGGTTCATCCAATAACAATAAGTCCGGCTTGTACGCTAAAGAACGAGCAATCGCTACGCGCTGCTGTTGACCACCAGAAAGTTGATGTGGGTATCGGTCACCGAATTCATCTAAGTGAACTAGCTCCAACATCTCTTGAACTTTCTCTTTCTTTTGCTGTTCAGAAAGACCTTTGAGGCCAAAGCAGATATTCTGGTTTACCGTCAAGTGCGGAAACAGGGCGTAATCTTGAAAGATCATTCCGATGTTTCTCTGCTCAGGTGGTAACCAGTTGTCTCCATCGTCGATGGTTTGACAGTTCAAGCTCATGACGCCACTACTCAATGGAAGCAAGCCGGCAATCGCTTTCAGCAGCGTAGTCTTACCACAACCACTGGCACCAAGCAGACAAACAATTTCACCATGCTCAACTTCTAAAGAAAGAGATTCCAAAATAGTTTGGGACTCGTACTTACAAGTCAGATCTTTAATTGATAATGCACAACTCATTAGTGTTTCTGCTCCAAGGAACGGTTTACGATAATCAGAGGAATTAAGCCCACTAACACCAATAATACAGCAGGCATCGCCGCCAACTCTAGGTGCTCATCTGAGGCATAGTTATAAACATAAGTCGCCAATGTTTCGAAATTGAAAGGGCGTAGCAGTAATGCTGCATTTAACTCTTTCATTGATTCGATAAATACCAATAATCCGGCGATCAATGCGCCTCGTTTAATCAAAGGTAAATGAACATGACGTAACATCTGGTTGGTATTGCAGCCCATTGTTTTAGATGCCATATCCAATGAAGGAGAAACTTTACTCAAGCTACTTTCAATGCTGCCAATTGCAACCGCTGAAAAACGCACGACCATGGCAAAGATAAGTGCAAACATAGAACCAGAGAAGATCAAACCTGGTCCTGTCCATTCCATCACTTTTGCAATATCGTTGACTAAGTGATCCATAAACAAAACTGGGACCATCACACCAATGGCTAACACGGTGCCTGGAACGGCATAGCCCATGGAAGCGATACGCATATAAGCCTGATTTTTCTTACTTGGGCTAACACGTTGATTGAAGTTCACAATCAAAGCAATAACGACACCAATAATTGCAGCAACTACCGAAACATAAAGGCTATTAACGGCATACTCTCTAAATTCAGGGGTCCAGCTTTGAGCAAAATATTTGTAGGCATAAATCATTAACTGGGCAAGAGGGAACAAGAATGCGACACACACCAACCCCCAACACCAAAACAATGCTAACCACTTCTTCCAACCGGAAAGGTCGTAACGAAAATCTTCACGACTACTGAATTGATTCTGGAATAATTTCTGTTTGCGACGGCTATAGCGCTCTGAACTCAATAGTAGGATCACGATAATCAGCATAATCGCCGATATTTTCGCAGCAGCCGTTAAGCTTGAGTAACCTAACCAAGTATCGTAAACCGCAGTCGTTAAGGTATTGACTGCAAAGTAACTTACGGTACCAAAGTCACCAATGGTTTCCATTGCAACCAGTGATAGCCCGACCGCCATTGATGGACGAACAAGCGGCAAGGAAATACGACGAAAGCTTTCCCAAGGTGAACACTTTAACAACCGAGCGGATTGCAATAAGGAGACGTTTTGCTCCATAAAAGCCGCGCGGCATAGCAAATAAACATAGGGGTAGAGAACAAGTGACAGAACAATAATAGCTCCGAACAAGGTTCTAATGTCTGGGAACCAGTACTCTCCGGGCCCCCAACCTGTTAAATCTCGTAGCAGAATTTGAACAGGACCTGCAAAGTCGAACCAATCGGTAAAGATATACCCGACAATATAGCCTGGCATTGCTAATGGCAGCACTAACGCCCACTGTAAAACGCGCTCTCCTGGAACACGGCACATTGCCATAATCCAAGCTGACGGAATACCAAAAGCCAAAGACAGGAATAAGGTTCCTATGACTAAAACCACCGTATTATAAGTATAGGTGGGCATTACTGTGGACATAAGATGAGAAAATAGCTCATCAGTTTCTCCAACAGCAGTCGTAAAAATCGCTAAAATCGGTAAAACCAGCAATACAGCAATGATGCAGCTACTGGTGTTCCATAAATAATTCTTTTCTTTCATCGCCTAACTACAACGAGGCTTAATGAAACACAAATGCATTTGCAAATACATCTCATGTCCTTTTAATGGGGGGTTATTTATACCCATATACTGTAATGACTTCAAGGTGAGATGCTCATAACTCTGGGGATTAACGGGGAGCTTTGTATCAAAAAGTGATTTTCCAAAACAAAACAACCCCAAGTTACCGAAATGGCGACTTGAGGCTGTCATTTTACTTGGGCCGAAGCCTACAGTAAAAAATTATAGATCGAACTTAACTTCGTCTAGTAGCTTGATTGCAGCTGCGTGGTGGTCAGCAATCTGGTCTAGAGAAATTGTATCAGCTTTGAATTCACCCCAAGAAGCAACAAGCTCTGAAGGTTTAACATCAGCTTTAACTGGGTATTCGTAGTTCACTTCTGCGTACATGCCTTGCGCCACGTCACCAGATAGGAATTCCATTAGCTTAACCGCGTTCTCTTTATTTGGAGAGAATTTAGCCATTGCCATACCAGAGATATTTACGTGAGTACCAGTTGTCTCTTGGTTAGGGAAGTTAAGGTAAACAGCGTCAGCCCAAGCTTTTTGCTCTTTATCGTTAACCATCTTACCTAGGTAGTAGCTGTTACCAAGAGAAACGTCACATAGACCTTCTTTGATCGCTTTAACTTGTGCACGGTCATTACCTTGAGGCTTACGTGCTAGGTTTGCTTTTACGCCTTCTAGCCATTCTTTCGTTTCAGCTTCACCTTTGTGAGCAATCATCGAAGATACTAGAGAAACGTTGTATGGGTGCTTACCACTACGTGTACAGATTTTACCTTTGAATTCTGGCTTAGCTAGATCAGCGTAAGTGAAATCTTCACCTAGACGACCAACACGGTCACGAGAAGAGTATACGCTACGTGTACGAGTTGTTAGAGCGAACCACTCGTTAGCTGTGTCTTGGTACTGAGCTGGGATATTCTTTTCTAGAACATCACTTTCTACAGCTTGAACTAAACCTTTTTCAGTTAGCTCAGATAGACGGCTGATATCAACAGTTAATACCACATCTGCTGGGCTGTATTCGCCCTCTTGAGCTAGCTTCTCTGCTAAACCTTTCTTAGCAAACTTAACATTCACCTCGATGCCTGTCTCTTTTGTGAACTCATCAAACATAGGTTCAACAAGGAAAGGTTGACGGTAAGAGTATACGTTTACTTCTTCAGCAGCGATTGCAGCCGTTGGTGCGATTGCGCTACATGCTAGAGCTGAAAGAGTTAGCAATTTTTTCATTGGTAAAGTCCTTTATATCGAAATGATAATCTATATCAGTTGCGTTATTATATTTATTAAAATATTAATTTCAATGATAGAGCACAAAAAAACCTGCTCATGAGAGCAGGTTTCAAGTGGGTAATATGTAAATATTTGTAAATTATGGATTAATACATAATGTTCTATTTTACAGACACAAACTCTGGATAGGCGCCGACACCACAATCGTGCATGTCCATACCTTCAAGTTCTTCATCTTCAGTTACTCGGATACCGATTGTTGCTTTAAGCACTGCCCATACCGCTAGGCTAGCACCGAATACCCATGCAAAGATTACTGCTGCACCCAATAGTTGAGCACCAAACGTTGCATCAGCATTGCTTAGTGGCACAGCCATTAGACCGAAGAAACCACACACACCGTGTACCGATATAGCACCTACTGGATCATCAATCTTAGCTTTGTCTAGAGCGATGATGCTGAATACAGCCAATGCACCAGATACCGAACCAATCGCTACAGCAAATAAAGGTGATGGTGATAAAGGATCTGCAGTGATTGCTACTAGGCCAGCTAACGCGCCGTTAAGAATCATTGTTAGGTCAGCTTTACCCCAAGTCGTTTTACATACTAGTAGTGCTGCGATAGCACCTGCTGCTGCTGCTGCGTTGGTGTTAAGGAAGATTTGGCCAACCGCTGTCGCGTTCTCAAAGTCAGAAACCATAAGTTGAGAACCACCGTTGAAACCGAACCAACCAAACCAAAGGATAAATGTACCTAGCGTTGCCAGTGGCATGTTTGAACCTGGAATCGGGTAGATCTCACCGTTCTTACCATATTTACCTTTACGAGCACCCAGCAGAAGAACACCCGCTAAGGCTGCTGAAGCACCAGCCATATGTACGATACCTGAACCAGCAAAGTCACTGAAGCCGGCTTCTGATAGGAAACCACCGCCCCAAGTCCAGTAACCTTCCATTGGGTAGATGAATGCTGTTAGCACGACAGAGAAGATAAGGAATGACCAAAGTTTCATTCGCTCAGCAACCGCGCCAGATACCACAGACATTGCTGTTGCAACGAAAACGACTTGGAAGAAGAAGTCTGATTCTAATGAGTGGTCTGCACCTTCACCTTGAGTACCAATCAGAGTACCAAATGACGGTAACCAGCCACCTTCGCCGTTATCGACATACATAATGTTGTAACCAACGACTAAGAAAGTCGTACAAGCAATCGCGTACAAACAAATGTTCTTAGTTAAAATTTCTGTGGTGTTCTTTGAACGAACTAGACCAGCTTCAAGCATTGCGAAGCCTGCAGCCATCCACATGACCAACGCACCTGAGATGAGGAAGAAAAAAGTGTCTAGTGCGTAACGTAGTTCCGTTACTGTTGTTGTAAGTTCCATATTAAAGTCTCCAGTCCTTGTAATTCTTTAAAGTGCTTCAGCATCCATTTCACCAGTACGAATTCGTACGGCTTGGCTTAGGTCATACACAAAAATTTTGCCATCGCCGATTTTTCCGGTGTGCGCCGCTTGGCTAATCGCTTCAACAACTCGGTCAACATTTTCAGCTTGGGTTGCAATCTCTAGCTTTACCTTGGGTAGGAAGTCCACCTGGTACTCTGCACCACGATACAATTCAGTGTGCCCCTTCTGACGACCAAAGCCTTTCACTTCAGAAACCGTCATACCTTCAATACCCACATCAGAGAGCGCTTCGCGTACATCGTCTAATTTGAATGGCTTTACAATGGCATTTATTAATTTCATATTCTTTCCTTAAATTCTTCACTTAATCCGTTAATACTCTTATTACAATCCAAGTAGCGTGCCATAAATTTAAGTTGTTGATTTTAAATAAAATAGAAACAATACCGTTTTAGAAACGAAAAAGGCCGCACCAATGTGGTGCGGCCTTTTCACTATCTTAATGCGTTGCACTGTCGTTGCTCTAGTTTTGGGCAACGAAACTTTCACGATGCAAAATCATTAGCAACTAGTAACCTAAAAAATCAATCCAACGTTCGATGAGCAACTCGAAATCGTCAATTCCGCAGCTTGCTTCGCTTTCACAATTATAGAAATCGAACTCACTACCCTCTTCCATCTCTTGTTCGTGCCCTAGCACATTTTCTTGAATCGTTACGTCGTCTTCATTGATCGCTAGGCTGATCTCTTTGCCTAGTAGCGTCACTTCATTGCTCAGATCTTGTCGAGATTGCTCAATCAACGCCATCACATGATTCAGTTTCTGCTTATCTTTCCCGATCTCTTCTTGAAGCCAGCGGCCAACAATTTCATGACCCATGCTGCACTTTACATAGTACTCGCCCATTAAAGTGTTTCGTGTAAATTCAAATTCCATAAAGGCTCCGTGCACTAATGACAGATAGGGTAAAAAATGAGGCGAGAGTATATAGCGAAGTCATCAAGAGATCGAGTCGCTCGTAAACTAACATTCAGACATAAAAAAACGCCTACCGAAGTAGACGCTCTATCATTTGGGTTCCTCTAAATAGTTGGAGTTGCAGCTAGGCGACAAGTACGTTCATCCCTATGAGCATAGAAGCTCTATGTGACTAGGGCGGCCGGCGCTCCGGTGAACGTACGCAGTCAACAACACTGCAGCTACAAATATAACGAGGAACTAAGCTGGTTCTTGGAAGATAACTGTGTCTGCTTTATCCGTGTACTGACCCATTTTATGGAAGTTCAAGTAACGGTAAGTATCGGCAGCGGTTGCATTGATCTTCTCAGCGTACGCTAAGTACTCTTCTTTAGTTGGGATACGACCAAGAATCGCACCAACAGCAGAAAGTTCAGCAGAAGCTAGATAAACGTTCGCACCATTACCTAAACGGTTCGGGAAGTTACGAGTAGACGTAGACATAACCGTCGAAGCATCAGCAACACGAGCTTGGTTACCCATACATAATGAACAACCCGGAGTTTCAATACGAACCCCAGCACGACCGAAGATGCCGTAGTAGCCTTCTTCTGTCAGTTGGTCTTTATCCATCTTAGTTGGCGGAGCAACCCATAGGCGAGTATTTAAAGAGCCATTAAACTCTTCTAGCATCTTACCTGCAGCACGGAAGTGACCGATGTTGGTCATACAAGAACCGATGAACACTTCTTGAATCTCAGTGCCTTGAACGTCAGAAAGAAGACGAGCATCATCTGGATCGTTTGGCGCACATAGGATTGGTTGATCGATGTCAGCAAGATCAATCTCGATAACGTGCGCGTATTCCGCATCTGAATCAGCAGATAGCAACTCAGGGTTCGCTAACCACTCTTCCATTGCCGTGATACGACGCTCAATCGTACGAACATCACCGTAACCTTCAGCGATCATCCACTTAAGCATAACGATATTCGAGTTCAGGTACTCATCGATAGACTCTTGAGATAGCTTAACCGTACAACCAGCCGCAGAACGCTCAGCTGATGCATCTGAAAGTTCAAATGCTTGCTCAACAGATAGGTGCTCAACACCTTCAATTTCTAGTACACGACCAGAGAACTCATTGATCTTTCCTGCTTTCTCTACCGTTAGTAGACCTTGCTTGATGCCGTAAAGCGGAATTGCATGTACTAGGTCACGTAGTGTGATACCCGGTTGCATTTCGCCTTTAAAGCGAACCAAGATAGATTCAGGCATATCAAGAGGCATAACGCCTGTTGCCGCAGCAAATGCTACCAAACCAGAACCAGCAGGGAATGAAATACCTAGAGGGAAACGAGTATGCGAGTCACCACCTGTACCTACAGTATCAGGAAGAAGCATACGGTTTAACCATGAGTGGATAACACCATCACCCGGACGAAGTGAAACACCCGCGCGGTTCATGATGAAATCAGGCAGTGTATGGTGAGTGTTTACATCAACTGGTTTCGGGTATGCAGATGTGTGACAGAAAGACTGCATCACAAGATCCGCAGAGAAGCCAAGACAAGCCAGATCTTTCAGCTCATCACGCGTCATAGGACCCGTAGTATCTTGAGAGCCCACTGTCGTCATTTTAGGTTCGCAGTACTGACCCGCACGCACACCTTCAACGCCACACGCTTTACCTACCATCTTCTGAGCTAATGTGTAGCCTTTATCAGAAGCAGAAGGATCGATTGGTTTAGCAAACAGATCGGTTTCAGCTAGGCCTAGAGCATCACGAGCACGACCCGTTAGGCCACGACCAATGATCAGTGGAATACGGCCACCAGCACGCACTTCATCAAGAAGTACTTTGCTTAGCTCAAAGTTTGAAATCACAGAACCGTTCTTGTGAACAACACCTTCGTACGGGTAGATATCAATGACATCGCCCATGTTCATGTCTTGTACGTTCAGTTCAATGGGTAGTGCGCCTGAATCTTCCATTGTGTTGTAGAAGATTGGTGCAATTTTACCACCCAGACAAACACCGCCAGTACGCTTGTTTGGTACGAATGGGATATCTTCACCCATGAACCAAAGTACTGAGTTTGTTGCCGATTTACGTGAAGAACCTGTACCAACAACATCACCAACGTAAGCCAGTGGAATGCCGTCTTTTTGCATTTCTTCAATTTGATTGATTGGACCAACGCTACCCTGTTCATCAGGAGTAATGCCATCACGTTCCATCTTCAGCATCGCTTTCGCGTGCACTGGGATATCAGGACGTGACCATGCATCAGGCGCTGGTGATAAGTCATCAGTGTTAGTTTCACCGGTAACTTTAAATACTTTAACGGTGATCTTTTCCGCTACTTTGTTTTTCGCTGTAAACCATTCAGCATCAGCCCAAGATTGAAGTACTTGTTGTGCTGAAGCATTACCTGCTTTCGCTTTATCTTCTACATCGTAAAACGCATCGAACATCAGTAGAGTATGAGACAGGGCTGTAACTGCGATTGGAGCAAGCTCAGCATCGTCTAACAGAGACACTAGAGACTCGATGTTGTAACCACCTTGCATAGTACCAAGCAGTTGTGCAGCTTTTGCTTTGCTTACTAGTGGAGAAGCTACTTCACCTTTAGTGATAGCCGTAAGGAAGCCAGCTTTTACGTAAGCAGCTTCATCTACACCCGGTGGAATGCGATTTTCTAGTAGGTCAAGAATGATTTCTTCTTCACCTTGAGGTGGATTCTTTAGAAGTTCAACTAGGCCAGCGACTTGCTCAGCATCTAGTGGTCTTGGGACAACTCCCTCGGCAGCACGTTCTTCGACGTGTTTACGGTAGGCTTCAAGCACGACTTTTTTCCTCTCATTGCGGTTCACTTCTTACCTTCATAATTATTAGTAAAATTAAGAAGCGAACATCCTTGGAAACTTGGCTCTCCATTGCCATTTTTGTCATTCAATTTGTATTGATGAGCGGCATCATAGAGGCCAAACTGTGGGCGGTAGAATAGCAAATTTAACGTTAAATTAAAATCTTATCATTTTGACCAACATAGCAAGTTAAGACGAAAGTCCCACTATTTTTGCCTATTTACGCAGTTAAACGGTGACTCTACGCATGATTATTTGTAGGAAGTACCGACAATCAGATACACCGAATCAAAGTTATCTTCGGTTCGACCATAAGCTAATATGATCGGCCCGATGGGTGAGTCGACACCCGCAAAAACAGAGCCTGCAGTATACATTGGAGCTTCATCCAGTTTTAAGTCATTGTTCGACCAAACACCACCATGTTCAATAGAGGCGCCCACGTAGAACGGTGATTCAAAGAGGCCGAAGTCATTTTCAAACCACTTATAACGGTAGATCAAACTGGTGTAAGCTAAGTTCTGACCGATCAAACTATTTCTTGGAATACCGGATAGATTGAGGAACCCTCCTAGCTCTTTCGGATCAATCGGAAAGACTGAGTTTTTACTTTCTACGATGCCGTAATCAACCTTTGCGACTAAAGTATGCTTTTCAATGCTTTGTGCTGCCATAAAATTGGCCGAAAGTTCAAAGACTGTATCACTCTCAGAAGAGAAATCTGAACCACCATTAGAGCTTTCATTCTCAAAATCGTCATGAGAGATAAGGTACTCTAAATCGACAAAATAACCTTCGGTAGGAAGACTGAAGTTATCTAGTGTATCCAATCTATAACTGGCAAAGGCACCAATACGTTTATAGCCACCACTTCCTAGTGAAGGTAATGATGCCACCTCAATACTGCCATCTGTATAACGTGCACCAAATTTCAGTTCTTGCCACAATGTCGGTTGATAGCCCAATGCAAATTCACTCAGATACTCTTGATAAGACATTGGTAAGTAGTCTTTGGTTGCATCCAGTGTAGGTTCTCCAATCTCGCCGATTCCTGCTGGCAGGTTTCGATTCTGGTTGCTGTAAGCAATAGACACAGATGTGAACAACTTTTGACTCGAAAAGAATGGTGAGAAGAGTTCCGCCTCAATGCGTTTGTCAGTACCCATCTCGATATTAGTTCTTAGCTCTGCACCATGCTTATTAATATCGGTAAAGTTGGCAGAGACACCGAGCGAATACTGGCTGGTAGTCGAGAAATCATCTTCAAGAAAAAATCGAAAATTGAGATAGTTGGGACCCCAAGATTTTTCGTTCACATCGACCAGCAGTTGATCCTCGCCATCAACATTTTCAAATTCATAAGTAACCAACTCGAACCGATCTAAAGCATAAAGATCTTTCACTTTAGATTCGATTTCACTGGTTTTAACAACCTGACCAGAATCGAGGTTTAAACGATTTTCGATCAACTTATCTGAATAGTGGGTGTTGTTGTTAATAATAACTCTATCAACGACAGTCTGGTCGCCATGTTTTAGCTGCTTTCGAGCTTGCTGTTTATGATCGATATACTTTTGATAGTCTGCGTTAGAGAGAGCCAACTTAGAAAGCTGATCCGTATACTGCCTTGTTGCTTCGTATCCAGCATGATAAGCCGTCGGCATTTTATCGAACTCGGTGGTCTCCATTTGCCCAACATCAGGACGTAGGAAAAAATCATCGTCTGTTAACGTCGCGGCTTGCTCTTGAGTGCTGCGTTGAACAAGGTAATTAGAGAGTTGGTCTGCTGCGGCTAAAAAGTTAGTGAAGTCTTCTTTGCTTTTGTAGTTAGTACTGATATCAATCGCAATAACTATGTCAGCACCCATCGCTCTAGCAACATCAACAGGCATGTTATTAGTGACACCACCATCGACCAACATTCGCCCATCAACTTCATAAGGAGGAAGTGCTCCAGGTACTGACATACTCGCCATCATCGCATCAACAAGGTGACCATGATCGATCACGACTTCTTCAAGGTCGATAATATCGGTTGCGACAGAGCGATATGGAATAGCGAGGCTGTCGAAAGAATCGAGGGGAGATAAATTACCAGTGGTCTCGCGCAGAATACGCAACATATTCTGACCTTGAACCACACCTTTTCTGGCTTTGATTTCGCCCCAACCTAAACCGAGATCGGTATTCAGTTGATAACGGTCTTCATATTCTTTGTCTCGCACACGGCGATCACTACGGTCAACGCGATCGCGATAACCACGATTCCAATCAACCGTATAAATAAAGCTCTCGATCTCATCTGCGCTCATCCCTGTCGCATAAAGACCACCAACGTATGCGCCCATGCTGGTACCGGTAATGTAATCAACCGGAATTTGCATCTCTTCTAGGGCTTTAAGCACACCGATGTGAGCTGCACCTTTTGCCCCACCACCAGCAAGAACGACAGCAACGGTTGGCCTTTTATGAGCTTCTTTAAGTTCAACATGTTCTGATGAATCAACCTGTGCTGCAGTAGCGGCAAACAGTTGAAAACTGATCACAGTACCGACAATACCCAAGCTACTCACTAACCAACGAGAAATCATTATCTAAACTATCCTTGTCATTCTTTTCTGTTATGACTTTACCACTGAAAAAGCTTCTTTAGCCACTGTTTTGGTTGACTTTCACAGCCCTTTTTAATGCTGCCACTTTTATCCCAGACCGGCAATTTGACTGTACCACCACAATCAAACTCTAACGCCCCTTCAGAAGTTCGAGTAAAGCTAGCGGTCGCAATTCCTGTTGGCCAAGGCAGTAATAGTTGTTCAGGCGTTCTTTGCTTCAGATAATCGGCATAGACACGCAACGCACCGCTAGAACCGGTTAGTTTAGTCGGTTTATTATCATCTCGGCCTAACCAAATCGTCGTGACTTCACGACCATCAACACCAACAAACCAACTATCTCGACTGTCATTACTTGTGCCCGTTTTACCAGCTAACCCAGCCCATGCAAATTGACCTTGTAAGAAACGACCTGTACCTTCCGATACACCCCGCTTCATCGCATAGGTTGTTAACCAAGCTGCTTGCTGGTCAACGCTTTGCGATACACGAGGAATCGATTGATACAGAACCTCACCATCATTATCAATAACCGAACGAAGCGCAGACAAAGGCGCAATGCGACCAGAGTTGGTAATGGTTTGGTACATCTGAGCAACTTGGAACGGAGTCAGTGAGAACGAACCCAAAAACATCGACGGTACTGGGCGAATTTCGTTTTTATCGACACCCAGTTTTCCAATGGTATCTGAGACGCTATCAATGCCTAACTGCATCCCCAAGCGAACCGTTGGTACGTTGTAAGACTTAGAAAGCGCCACATACAAGGGTACATCGCCACGGAACTTACGATCGAAGTTTCTTGGGCTCCATACGCTACCCTTACTGCCTTTCAAGCTCAGTGGCGTGTCCTTCAATGTTGTCGCCAACGTATACTTCTGAGGTTGCTCTAATGCGGTTAAGTAGATGGCAGGCTTAACCAAAGAACCAATAGGGCGACTCGCGTTCAAAGCACGGTTAAAACCATCGTAACCGGTACGTTTACCGCCGACCATCGCTCGAATTTCACCAGTATTGCGATCCACGGCAATAGCTGCGGCTTCCAGTTTGTTACCTGCCGTTTTCGATAAATCAGGCACTTTACGAGCAATCGACTTTTCTAACTTGTCTTGGGAAACGGGATCCAGAGAGGTAAAGACTCGAATCCCTTTTTTCGCTTCAAATCGATCGCCTACATACTTCTTAAGCTCAATGTTTACTTGCTGGAAGTAAGCTGGCTGACGACTAGCAATACGTGGGTTGTCTTGAATATCCAAATCACGACTCGCCGCTTCTTCGTATTGTCGCGGAGTTAATATGTCTTGCTGCATCAATAAGCGAAGAACCAGATCGCGTCGAGTCTTAGCACGCTCAGGGTAACGAACCGGATTGTAATACGACGGTCCTTTCACCATACCCACCAGCAATGCTAGTTGATCGATGCGGAGCTCTTGAATAGGTTGACCGAAATACAAACGAGACGCTAAACCGAAGCCATGAATCGCTTGCCCACCATTTTGACCAAGGTAAACCTCGTTTAAGTAAGCCTCTAGAATACGGTCTTTGCTGTAACGATGGTCCAAGATAAGCGCAATGTAGGCTTCACGAACCTTACGCCACAATGTACGCTCACTGGACAGGAATAGGTTTTTTGCCAACTGTTGTGTCAGCGTGCTACCGCCCTGTACCGTTCGCCCAGCTTTGACGTTAACGACCATTGCACGAGCGATTGCTAATGGCGATACCCCATCGTGTTGATAGAAGCTTCGGTCTTCAGTTGCTAATAAGGCATCAACCATCACTTCTGGGAACTGATTACGTTTTAAGAACAGGCGTTGCTCATCGTTACTTTTTTCAAGCATACCCAACATTTTCGGCTCAACACGTAGATAGCCCATGTCGCCTTTCTTCTCTAGCGACTGTATACGAGTTAACTCGTTACCGTTGAAATGCAGCATTACATGACGATCCGCTTCCGGTCCATCGACAAACTCGAACGGACGACGAATCATTTCAATCTTGGTTGAAGAAGAAGAGTACTCACCTGGGTGACGAGGAGAATTCACTTTACGGTAATTCAGCACATCCAATTCATTTTTGACTTGTACCAAACTAACGGCAGTACCAGGAGACAGATCCAACACACGAGCATAAACAACGGTTGGCAGATCAAAAAGCTGACCTTCAAAACGCTGCTTAACCACTGAATCCAGATAAATACCGACGAACAACAGCAATGCGGCAAGTGCTAAGCCAGCTTTCCAAGAAATGCCCCACAGAATCTTCAACCAACCTCTCTTGCCAGACGGCTTAGCCTTAGGTTTAGTCTTTTTCGCTGACGCTCTTGGCTTTCTAGGCTTGGCTTTGGTCGTTGGTGACTTCTTTGCTGGCGCTTTTTTAGGTGGTGCCTTTTTTGGCGTTAACATTTTGGTCATCATCGGTTCAACTGTCGTTTAGTTTTAGTGGTTGCTACATGGTTAGCAGGGTCATCCGGCCAAGGATGTTTGGGGTAACGGCCTTTCATTTCTTTTTGTACTTCTTTGTACGCGCCAGCCCAAAAGCCGGCTAAATCCTGAGTAATTTGCAGTGGTCGTTGCGCAGGAGAGAGCAACTCAAGCACGACCTTTTTACGCCCTTGGGCAATCAAGGGTGAATCTTGCTCACCAAAGACTTCCTGCATTCGAACAGAGATCATTGGCTCAGATTGATATTGATATCGAATCGACTTCTTACTGCCCGTAGGCATCAGGTAATTAGTCGGTAGCCATTGATCTATTTCTTGATTCAGAGGCCAGCCAAGATAAGCCGACAATGCTTGTTCAATCGATACATTCGACAGCCCTTTGGCTGACTTAATGCCATTCAGATAGGGTGATAGCCACTCATCAAGATTTTCAACCAAACTCGCATCATCCATCGCTGGCCAATCATGCTCTGGCATCCAAAGCTGTGCGCAGCGTACACGCTCAACGAGCTGTTTAGCTGAAGACGTCCAATGTAAACGCTCCAGTCCGCAGCGAGCGATATAATTGAGTAGCGCTTGGCTCGCCTGATTCGCATCGGGTTCTGGTAAAGCTTTGGTGCTGATAATCAGCTTGCCCAAAGACACTCGCTGCTCGGCAACTAAGCGACCACGTTTCTCATCCCAATCGGCGTAATCGGAACACACAAACAGTTTTGGAAATTCAACTTCTAGCTGCGCAATATCAACCGCGGTAGCTAAGAAAACTTGACTGGCTCGCCCTGTGCTGCGCATCAAATCAATCACAACGATATAGTCATTATTCGCCAATGGATCATCATCACGAACTTCAGCACCGTGACCATTCGCCAGAAGAAAAGCACTGCTGCTCGCACTTCTCGCTTGTGCAATTCGGTCTGGGAATGCAAAACAAAGCACTAATGGTAGCAATGATTCGTCAACTTGTGACAAATCTAAGTGATGATTGAGTTTGCTGGCGAGACTTTTCGCTCGCTGCATCACAACACTGTTTTTCGAGTGCTTTCTTTGCTTAAGTCGATGTAGCGAGTGTTGAATATCCGTCACATTGCGTTCCGGATCTTCGAGTAAAGCGGCAGCGACAATCGCGACATTCAACAAGGCTGGACTGTTTTGCTGAGCTTTGATCAGCATACTAGCGATACGCGGCTCAATGCCTAGGCGCTGAGCTTGCTTACCGATCGAAGTGAACTGCCCATTAGCGTCTAACAGTTCCAGATTTTGTAAGAGTTGCTTACCTTGTTCTGTTGAAGCTTTTGGTGGAACGTCTAACCATTGCAGTTCATCAGCACTCGCAGCGCCCCATTGCGTCAATTCAGACACCAACGAAGACAAATCAGAATGAAGAATTTCAGGTTCTGGTACAGCAGGTTGCTGCATAAGCTGTGTTTCGCTGTACAAGCGAACACATAAGCCTTCTTCGATTCGCCCAGCACGACCCGCTCTTTGCTCAGCAGAAGACTGCGAAATTTTCACTTGTTCAAGCTTGGTAATACCGGTTTTCAAATCAAACTTTGCAACTCGTTCTAACCCCGAATCAACCACTAAACGAATCCCCTCAATCGTCAAAGAAGTTTCCGCAATGTTAGTGGCTAATACCACTTTTCGACGCCCTTTCACCGATGGCGCGATCGCTCTCTGCTGCTGTTCAAAACTCAATTGGCCATACAACGGACACACGTCAATATCACTGACAAGTTGCCCAAGTTGTGATTCCACTTGTTTTATCGCCGAGACACCCGGTAAGAAAGCCAAAAGTGAACCCGATTCTTTCTCCATCAGAGAACGAATCACGTTGGCCATCTTAGGTGCTAAATATTCATTCGAGCCTAATGGCTGATAGCGGAAGTCGACAGGGAAAGTTCGGCCTTGCGATTCAACATACTTGGCATCAGGTAACAAAGATTGCAGAGCGTGTTGATCTAAGGTTGCCGACATCACCACCACTTTTAGATCGTCACGCAGCGCATCTTGGATCTCCAAGCTAAACGCCAATGCAGTATCTGCGTGAATGCTGCGTTCATGAAATTCATCAAAGATCACCATATCAACCCCTGTCAATTCAGGGTCGGTTTGGATCATTCTCGTCATGATCCCTTCAGTCACGATTTCCAAGCGAGTCGCACTACTGGTTTTAGATTCACCACGAACCCTATAACCTATGCTCTCTCCCACTTTCTCTCCTAGTTGGCTCGCTAAGTAAGTAGCAATATTCCTTGCAGCCAAACGCCTTGGTTCAAGCATAATGATTTTGCCTTGAACAGCATTAGTTTTAACCAACTGTAAAGGGAAGAATGTTGACTTACCGGCACCGGGAGCGGCCTTTAGAATAAGTTGAGTGTGTGTTTGTACGCCAGCGAGCAGATCTGGCATCACAGCTTCTATGGGCAGTTGTGGCAATGGGTGAACCTTGTGGTGTAATGTTGGCAACATTGTACATAAAAACCTACCTCTCTAAATAAGTAATATGCACTTCAATCCTCCATTAGAGCCAGCGACTCTTATTAAACGCTATAAACGCTTTCTCACTGACATCCAACTTCCAGACGGCAGCGAGCGTACTATCCACTGCGCTAACACCGGAGCGATGACAGGATGTGCGACTCCTGGCAATACGGTGTGGTACTCAACGTCAGACAATGCAAAAAGAAAGTACCCAAACAGCTGGGAGATCTCAGAAACAGACAAAGGTCACCGTATTTGTGTAAATACTGCGCGGGCAAACCAGCTAGCGGTGGAAGCAATTGAAAATGGGACTATAGTTGAACTCTTAGGTTATAACGCGTTACGAACCGAAGTGAAATATGGCAGTGAGAATAGTCGCATTGATATTCTGCTTGAAGATAACGAAAAGCCGCCTTGCTATATCGAAGTAAAAAGCGTCACTTTGCTCGACGAAGAAGTGTCAACTAAGCAACAAATATCAACTAAACAACAAGCGTCGACCGAAGGGCAAGGTTTTTTCCCTGATGCAGTGACAACTAGAGGCCAAAAACATCTGCGAGAACTCACAGAAATGGTCGAATCTGGAAGTAGAGCCGTACTTTTATTCACTGTTTTACATTCAGGCATTGAAAAAGTGTCTGCGGCACACCATATAGACGCCAAATATTCGTTATTACTAAAACAAGCACAAGACGCTGGAGTTGAAGTGCTTTGCTATAAAGCAGAGCTCAGCAGTACTCAAATACAACTAAAACAAGCCGTTGAATTTATCAATAGCTAAGCAAAAATGCTGAACTATTCACATTGATTGCAAGTTTTAACAAGAGTATTTGCCACCATTCGTTCTTTCTGCTATAGATACCCGCCTTAAAATTAGCTGCTTTGCAGTTGACTAGGTGTAAATAGGAGATGCTGTATGCCAGAATCTAAGAAAAAAGCGCTAGGCATCCTAGCCATCGCAGGTGTTGAACCGTACCAAGCAAAGACAGGTGAAGAGTACATGTCACCTGAGCAAACGGAACATTTTACAAAAATTTTATCAGCTTGGCGCAACCAGCTCAGGGAAGAAGTTGATCGTACTGTGCACCACATGCAGGACGAAGCAGCGAATTTTCCAGATCCTGTTGACCGAGCTTCTCAAGAAGAAGAATTCAGCCTAGAGTTACGTAACCGTGACCGTGAGCGCCGTCTTATCAAGAAAATTGAGAAGACACTAGATAAGATCGAAGAAGACGATTTCGGCTTCTGCGACTCTTGCGGTGTCGAGATTGGTATTCGTCGTCTTGAAGCTCGTCCAACTGCTGACCTTTGTATTGACTGTAAAACACTTGCAGAGATCAAAGAGAAACAGATGCAAGGTTAATTCTTGCGGATGTAAAGAAAGGGAGCTTTGGCTCCCTTTTTTGTTTGTTTTAAAAAGTGGTTTATATCGTTGTTGATAGCGATAAACTAATCACCAAACGTCTTAAGAATCGGCTACTGCGGTACCATCAAGATTAGGTTTCTCACTCATGAATTATATCGGACGCTTTGCACCATCACCGTCAGGTCCTCTTCATTTTGGCTCACTGGTTGCTGCTCTTGGTAGCTACTTTCAAGCGAAATCTAACCAAGGACAATGGTTAGTTCGTATGGAAGACCTCGATCCGCCAAGAGAAATGGCTGGCGCTGCAGACCTCATTCTTAAGACGCTTGAGGCTTACCACCTGTATTGGGACGGTGAAGTCGTTTATCAAAGCCAGCGTCATGACCTATATCAAGCTCAAATTGATCAATGGGTCACTGACAATCAGGCCTACTACTGTCAATGTACCCGTAAGCAAATAAAGTCCTTGGGTGGGTTTTATAGTGGCCACTGCCGAGACAAAGGTTTGGTTGATTCAGGCGAACAGGCGGTGCGCTTGTGTATGGACTTTCCCATCGAGTCCTTTGACGATGTTCGTCACGGCACGATTCAAATTCCCAAAGCATTGGCTGAAGAAGATTTTATTATCAAGCGCAGAGATGGGTTGTTTGCCTATAACTTGGCAGTTGTCCTTGATGACATCGAACAAGGGGTAACAGAAGTCGTTAGAGGTGCAGATCTGATAGAACCAACAGGTCGACAAATCAGTTTGTATAAGACGCTCAAGCAAAAAAACGTGAGCTACTTGCACTTACCATTGGCAACCGATGGCTTGGGGAATAAACTGTCAAAACAAAATCATGCCACCGCGATAGATCTCGACAACCCAAAACCGACGTTAATCAATGCGATGCGATTCTTAGGTTTTAATATCCCGAATGCTCTTTTCGAGGCGTCAATAGATGAAATTTTATTGTGGGGCTGCCAGCAATGGAACGTCTATCAGTTACCTGATAGTTTACAAAAAGAGCACAGCAATGAGTTCGAAACTAACGGCAAATCGCAATAACGATACATAAAAATACCGTAACAAATACCTGTGACTAAGCAGACGATGTTCTCAAATGGCTCGCGCTAAGCTATTATTAGCCGCAATTAAACTCTGCACTACCACTTTGGACTAAGAGAAAAACAAAGCTGGCGATACCTACTTTGTTATAAACTAATGAATACAAACGACAATACCCCAAGCGAACAACGCGGATTCCACGAATTAGCTCTGAATATTTATACTCGTCAAGAGCACAATATTTCACGCAAGCAGATCAGCGACAATGCACTTAAAGTGTTATATCGCCTGAATGGTGCGGGTTTTGACGCATTTCTAGTCGGTGGTGGTGTACGCGACATCTTATTGGGCTCTCAGCCAAAAGATTTTGATATCGCGACCAACGCAACGCCAGAGCAAATCAAGCACCTATTCAGAAACTGTCGCCTTATCGGTCGACGTTTTCGCTTGGCACATATCATGTTTGGTCGTGACATCATTGAAGTAGCAACTTTCCGTGGCCACCACCAAGAGCCATCGAAAAACGTTTCTGCGCAATCTGAAGAAGGTATGTTGCTACGCGATAACGTGTACGGCAATGTTGATGAAGATGCAGAACGTCGTGACTTCACAATCAATGCGATGTACTACAACATTGCAGACTATAGCATCCACGATTACGCGGGTGGTGTAGAAGATTTAGAAGATAAGCTGATCCGCCTGATTGGCGATCCAGAAACGCGTTACCGCGAAGACCCAGTACGCATGCTACGTGCAATGCGCTTCGCCGCTAAACTGGATTTTGATATTGAGGAAGATACAGCCGACCCAATTGAAGAGTTAGCACACCTTCTAAAAGATATCCCAGCAGCGCGCCTTTACGAAGAGTCTCTAAAATTACTGCAATCAGGTCACGGTTTAGAAACCTACCACTTGATGCGTGAGTACAACCTGTTCCAGCAGATGTTCCCTTCAGTAGCGGAACACTTCACAGAAGGCTACGACTCACATACCGAGCAGATGCTTGATTTGGTACTCGACTCGACTGACCTTCGCATCGAAGATGGCAAGCGAGTAAACCCCGCGTTTATGTTTGCTGCAATGCTTTGGTACCCAATGAACAAGTTGGCAGACAAGCTTGTCGCTGAACAGGGTATGGCGCACTACGATGCGATCATGGAAGCAAGTAACATCATTCTTGATCGACAAGTAAAATCAATTGCGATTCCTCGTCGCCATACCGCAACCATTCGCGAAGTTTGGCAACTGCAACTACGACTGCCTCGCCGCAACGGTAAACGTGCCGTTCGCCTGATGGAACTCAATAAGTTCCGTGCTGGCTACGATTTCCTAGAAATGCGTGGCGAAATTGAAGGTGGCGAAACCAAAGAACTAGCAAAATGGTGGGAGCGTTATCAGACAGCAGGACGCAATATGCGTCAAGCGATGGCTAATGACGTAGCAGCACCATCAAAGTCGGGTCATCGCCGCCGTAAGACTTACAGGAACAAAAAGAGTAAGCAATCAGAATGATAACGGCTTACATTGCGGTCGGCAGTAATCTTGCCGACCCTGTTAGCCAAGCAAACTTGGCTATCGAAACGCTAAAGAATCTTCCGCGAACAACGTTTGTTGCGACCTCACAGCTATATAGTAGCACTCCAATGGGGCCGCAAAACCAACCCGACTACATCAACGCGGTAGTAGCAATTAAAACAGAATTAACGCCAATTGAACTGCTTGATTGCACTCAAAAGATCGAGCAAGAGCAAGGGCGCGTCCGTAAAGACGAGCGTTGGGGTCCAAGAACCTTGGATCTCGATATCGTGTTATACGGCAATGAGGTGATCGATTCAGAGCGCTTAACCGTTCCTCATTACGGAATGAAAGAAAGAGAGTTTGTGCTCTACCCGCTTGCTGAAATCGCACCAAGTTTACAACTCCCTGATGGGACTGAGCTGACAGAACTACTAAAAATAGTAGATAAGAACGGGCTCAATGTTTGGCAGCAATAGCCAAGCGCATTAAGGAAAATCAATGAAAAAAGTAACCATTAACGACCTAATCAAGTGCAAACAAGAAGGCCGTAAATTCGCGACGTCGACAGCTTATGATGCGAGTTTTGCTCAATTATTCGAAAGCCAAGATATGCCAGTTCTACTTGTCGGTGACTCACTTGGCATGGTTCTACAAGGTCGTAACGATACATTACCAGTAACCGTTGAAGATATTGCTTACCATACTCGCTCAGTGCGTGCCGGTAGCCCAAACTGTCTTCTTATGGCTGACATGCCATTCATGAGTTACGCCACACCAGAGCAAGCCTGTGAGAACGCAGCAACCTTAATGCGCGCTGGTGCGAATATGGTGAAAATCGAAGGCGGAAGCTGGTTGATTGAAACTGTGAAGATGCTAACAGAACGTGCTGTACCAGTATGTGCACACTTAGGCTTAACGCCTCAATCGGTAAACATTTTTGGTGGTTACAAAGTTCAAGGTCGTGACAACGAGCAAGCCGATAAAATGGTTGCTGATGCGCTAGCACTACAAAATGCAGGTGCTCAAATCGTTCTTCTTGAATGTGTACCAGCTTCATTAGCAAAAAGAATTACAGAAGCTTGTGACGTACCGGTTATCGGCATCGGCGCAGGTAATGTTACCGATGGTCAGATCTTGGTTATGCATGACATGTTCGGTATTTCTGCGAACTACATGCCGAAATTCTCTAAGAATTTCCTAGCTGAAACAGGTGATATGCGTAAAGCCGTCGCTCTATACAAAGAAGAAGTAGAGAGCGCACGTTTCCCTGATGATGCTCATACAATCGCTTAGGAGTAACTATGCAAACTTTTGCTGAAATAGCGGCTCTTCGTGAGCAGATTAAACAGTTTAAGCGTGATGGACGTACGGTTGCTTTTGTCCCAACAATGGGAAACCTACATGAAGGTCACCTAACTCTGGTCAAGAAAGCTCGTGAACTGGCTGACATTGTTGTTGTAAGCATTTTTGTTAACCCAATGCAGTTTGATCGCGCCGACGACCTAAATAACTACCCTCGTACGTTAGAAGCCGATTTAAACAAACTAACAGGCGAAGGTGTTGAGTTAGTCTTTACGCCAACACCAGAGGTTATGTACCCAGATGGATTGGACAAACAGACGTTTGTTGAAGTCCCTGGTATATCTCATATGCTTGAAGGTGCCTCTCGCCCAGGTCATTTCCGCGGTGTATCAACAATTGTCACGAAACTGTTTAATATCGTTCAGCCAGACTTTGCATGCTTCGGTGAGAAAGATTTCCAACAACTTGCTGTGATTCGCCAGATGACAACTGACTTAGCGCTAGACATTGAAGTTGTGGGCGTAGCGACTGTTCGTGAAATGGATGGTTTAGCCATGAGCTCTCGCAATAGCAACCTAACGATTGATGAACGTCAGCGAGCTCCAGTTCTAGCGCGCACTATGCGTTGGATCAGCAGTGCTATTCGTGGTGGTCGTGATGATTACGCGTCTGTCATTGAAGATGCAACAGACCAACTGCGCGCAGCAGACCTACAACCGGATGAAATATTCATTTGTGATGTAAAAACGTTACAAGCGATCACTTCAGAATCGACTCAAGCAGTGATTCTAATGTCGGCTTTCCTAGGTAAGACTCGTCTTATCGACAACCAAGTTTTAGATTTGGTCACGGAAACGAAAGAAGAAGTGAAAGAAGAAACTGCTGAGTAATCGCTTTCTTCTCTTTACGTAAACCAGGTTATACCGCAAAGCACAAATGAAAAACATAAAAAAGGTCGATGTAATATCGACCTTTTTCTTTGCCTGCGATTCAGGATAATTAATAGCTCCTAGATAACTAATAGATCCTGGATAACTAATAGCTCTTGGATAACTAAAAGTTAACTACGTAAGCCGATCCCCTTTGTAACTAAGTAATGTGCAATGCCATACAGCACGACAATAAACACACCTAGTACGCCAAACGACGTCACAATACCCACATCAGACACACCCAAAAAACCATATCTAAACGCGTTTACCATATACACGATAGGGTTCAACTTCGATACACCTTGCCAGAATTCAGGCAATAGACTGATCGAGTAGAACACACCACCGAGATACGTCAGCGGCGTTAAAATGAAGGTTGGGATAATAGAAATATCATCAAACGTGCGTGCGAATACCGCGTTGATCAAGCCACCCAGAGCAAACACAACCGACGTGAGAAATACCGTCGCAATGATCACGCCCCAGTGGTCGACTTGAAGGTCAACAAAGAACAGCGATACAAAGGTGACGATAGTGCCCACTAACAAGCCACGCACCACGCCGCCCATTACGAAGCCGGCGATAATCACGTAGTTAGGAACAGGTGCTACAAGCAGCTCTTCAATGTTCTTCTGGAATTTGGCACTAAAGAACGATGAAGCAACGTTGGAATATGAGTTGGTGATCACCGACATCATGATCAGACCGGGCACAATGTATTCCATGTAGCTAAAGCCATTCATTTCACCAATACGCGCACCAATCAGGTTACCGAAGATGATGAAGTAAAGCGTCATGGTAATCGCTGGCGGCACCAGAGTTTGCACCCAGATACGCGTGAAGCGATTGATCTCTTTGGTCAACAAGCTGCAGAAAGCGGTCCAATATAGGCTGTACATATTATTTATTCCCCTCACGGACGATACTCACAAATAGCTCTTCTAGGCGGTTTGCTTTGTTACGCATAGAGAGAACTTTTACCTGCTGCTCACTCAATTGATCAAAGATGGTATTCAAACCTCGATTCTTGTCGATTTCGATTTCTAGCGAGCCATTAACCATCACTTGGCTATTCACACCTTCAAGTTTAGGTTCAGTCGCACCCTCTTCAAGATCAAGAATAAAGGTCTCGGCACTCAACTTACCCAACAGCGACTTCATTGTGGTGTTCTCAATCAACTCACCACGATTGATGATACCAATGTTACGACACAGCATTTCCGCTTCTTCTAGATAGTGCGTAGTTAAAATAATGGTGATGCCCTGCTTCTCGTTGATCTCCTTGAGGAATTCCCACATTGAACGACGCAATTCAATATCAACACCCGCCGTTGGTTCATCAAGAATTAACAAATGAGGCTCATGCATCAGTGCACGCGCGATCATCAAACGACGCTTCATACCACCAGATAAGTTACGCGCACGTTCGCCACGCTTTTCCCACAAATCGAGCTGAGATAAGTACTTTTTAGCGCGTTCTTTAGCAAGAGCTTTCGGTACACCGTAGTAACCGGCTTGTTGTAGCACGATCTGCTCAACCGTTTCGAACGGGTTAAAGTTAAACTCTTGCGGGACTAAACCTAAGTTCAACTTCGCTAACTCCAGATCGGTATCAATGTCGTAGCCAAACACTTTCACCTTGCCTGACGTTTTATTAACCAGTGAAGAGATAACACCAATGGTGGTGGATTTACCCGCACCATTTGGGCCAAGTAGTGCGTAAAAGTCGCCTTTTTCTACTTGTAAACTCACGCCCTTAAGAGCCTCAAAGCCCCCTGCATAAGTTTTTCTTAGTTGCTCAATTTCTAATGCATACATAGAGATAGACTGCCATTTGCTATAGATAAGATGTTGATGGCCGAATTTGAGGAAGAGAGTAATGCTTAATACGAGCTAGCAGAAAACTAACTCAAACTTGTTTACTCGGCCATTTTGCAAACAAGTTTATCGTTGATTAACGATTAATACAAATACCGAGTGAGGCTTTCTTTCGAAAGCGAACAAGAATATTAGGTACGTAAAGAGCTATTCAGTGTTCAGTAAACATAAAAAATGCCGTTAAGTTATTAACTTAACGGCATTAATCACAAATACTATATTTGGCGTCTATAACTGATTCATGTGAAATTATTGCTGAAGATTAAACTGACTCAAATTGATGTTCATCTCTATCAACATAGCTTGTTGCAGCTGTCAGGGCTTCATATCTGAATCGATAAGTATTGGATTCAGGTACAAGGTCAATCACATGGAATTTTTCTAATTGCTGACGAGTATTCTCATTAGGACACAATAAGTACACTTCACACTGCGCATCTAGGGCATCTTTAATCGCATTTTCTAGCGCTAAACCAACGGTAACATCAATCATAGGCACATCAGTTAGATCTAAGATCATCGCTTCATAATCAGAAATACTCGAGTGTTGACGTGAAATCGCTTTTGAAACACTGAATATCATCGGCCCAGAAAGGTAGAAGAACAGCACTTTACCATTGGCACTATCCAGTAACTGACGTTCACTGTCAGTTAATGGGATATCGTCTTCATCATCGCCATCACTGATCGCCTTAACTTGTCTAGCTTGCTCTCGACTCAGCCTTTCAATGATCAGAATGTTTGAGATAAAAACGCCCAGCCCGACCGCAATAATTAAATCAACGAATACGGTTAATAACATCACACCGTACATGACACCCATGCCGGCATAACTCACCTTGTGTGCGCGCTGAATAAAACTCCAATCAAGGATGTTGAAACCGACATACATCGCGATACCAGCCAACACCGCCATAGGGATCGGTTCTGTTAAGCCTCCCGCAACCAATACCACTAGCGCAAGCACCAAAGCACGAATAACACCAGAAAGCGGAGAACGAGCCCCTACCTGAATGTTGGTCACGGTGCCCATGGTTGCGCCCGCACCGGGTAGCGCACCAAACAGACCAGAAATCATATTCGCAATGCCTTGGCCACGAAGTTCTTTGTCTGAATCATGCTCTTTACGAGTCAATGAATCTCCGATAACCGCAGTCAAAAGCGTATCAATACAACCAAGAGTACCTAGCACCAAAGCATCGATAACCATTGTGGTGAATTGCTCAGAGCTGATAGTCGGAATAACAAGAGAAGGTAAGCCTGCGGGAATTTCACCAATACGGCGAATAGAATCGGTATCAAAGATAATAACGGATAAGAGCGTTACAGCCACTAAAGCGACCAATTGAGCGGGCACATACTTACGATATTTAGCAGGAAAACCGAAAAGGATACCAAGCGTTAACACCCCCAAAAACAGCTCACTGACTTTCAGATTTGCTAGCGTATCAGGAAGTGCCGAAAGTGTGCCCATCACTCCGCCAGAAGGGGCTGCGTGCCCTAGCAAAGGAGAAAGTTGCAGAATGACAAGAATCACGCCGATACCGGACATAAAGCCAGATATCACGCTATATGGCATCAAAGTGACGTACTTTCCTAGTTTTAATGTACCGAGTAATATCTGAAAAGCACCCGCCATCATTACCACGGTAAAGGTCATTGCCATCCCGGTTTCAGGGTACTTGGCCACCATGCTGGTCATTACTGCCGTCATGATCACTGTCATCGGCCCGGTAGGCTCTGATATCAAGCTGCTTGAGCCACCAAACAATGCCGCAAATAGGCCCACCATGATGGCGCCCCAAAGGCCAGCTTCCGCGCCCGCACCAGAAGCGACACCAAATGCCAACGCTAAAGGCAATGAGATGATGGCTGTAGTTACACCGCCAAACATATCTCCTTTGAGATTGATATCCGTAAAACGACTTCCAAACAAAACACACCTTCCTGATGATGAAATGACAAACCTTATCACTTTAACAAATGTATCAACGGTTCAGAAAGTGTTAATTTAATCACACTATTCGTCTCTTATATTCGGATTATGCCTTTTACGCTAAGTTAATGATTTTAACGACTAGTACACGTCAGATGAGTACTATTTGACACAGTTTTTACAAGATTGAATTTGTAACATTGTGTATAGTTAGAGTTCTTAATTAAGGGATGTAAGACGCAAAATGCCAGAGATTAAACAGCTTTTTGAAAACAACTCTAAATGGTCAGAAGAAATTCGCTCTCAACGACCAGAGTATTTTACAACGCTTGAAGAGGGTCAAAGCCCTGGTTTTCTATGGATAGGCTGCTCAGATAGCCGCGTTCCAGCCGAGCGTCTCACTGGTTTGTATTCTGGCGAACTGTTTGTTCACCGAAATGTCGCTAATCAAGTAGTTCATACCGACCTAAACTGCTTATCAGTAGTGCAATACGCTGTCGATGTACTCAAAGTGAAACACGTTATTGTTTGTGGTCACTACGGCTGTGGCGGTGTTAACGCAGCGATAGATAACCCTAAACTGGGTCTTATCAACAACTGGCTACTCCACATACGCGATAACTATCTTAAGTACCGTAAGCAAATTGAATCTCTGCCTCGTGAACAATGGGGTGACAAGTTATGCGAAATTAACGTTGCAGAACAAGTCTACAATCTTGGTAACTCGACCATCATGCAAAGCGCATGGGAACGTGGACAAGATATTGAAATCCACGGTGTGGTTTATGGTATTGGTAATGGCAAGCTGCAAGATCTTGGTGTTCGTTGCTCAAGTAATGATACTTTAGAAAACAGCCATTTAGCGGCGCTTGATAAAATCCTATCGTCTCCAATCCTAGGTTAATTCTTAACGTCTAACCAATAGATATAAGAAAGAATAGATATAAAAAAGGCTCGCGTTTTGCGAGCCTTTTTTGTTTGTGTTCAACAGAGTCGTTATTACTCTTGAGGTACAACTTTACCGATGTACGGTAGGTGACGATATTTTTGTGCGTAGTCGATACCCACACCAACAACGAATTCATCTGGGATTTCAAAACCAATCCACTTTGTGTCTACAATGACTTCACGACGAGAAGGCTTGTCTAATAACGTACAAATTTCGATAGATTTAGGACCACGCAGGCTCAGAATTTCTTTTACTTTAGTCAGCGTGTTACCAGTATCGATAATGTCTTCTACAAGTAGAACATCTTTACCTTGGATGTCATCATCAAGGTCTTTCAAAATACGAACATCACGTGAGCTTTCCATGCCGTTGCCGTAGCTAGACGCAGTCATGAAATCCACTTGGTGAGTTAAATCGATAGCACGAGCAAGATCCGCCATAAAGACAAAAGATCCGCGCAATAAGCCAACTAAAACTAGATCTTCGCTACCTTGGTAGTGCTCCGTGATCTGCTTGCCTAGTTCGTTCACTCGATCCTGAACTTCTTGCTCAGAGATCATGACTTCAACTGTATGCTTCATACTGCTCTCATTTTATTTGGTGATTGCGACGAATGTTGACACTTTCGTCAGTTGTGTCGCTCAATTTTGTGCGTAAGTCTAGCACTGCTCAAATACCCACACCACCTTATGCTTCGAATTTACTGTTAGATTCTCAATGAAATGTGCATTGGTGCGTTATCCAATACTCGCATCCTTTCACATCAACACTGATCACGCTTTATGTATCAAGTTTGATGTAACTGTCTATAAAACAAGCACAAGGGATTGACCATTCACATATGCACCATTACACTCATCTTGGCTTAAATAATAATAAAATCATTAATATAAAAATTCGTTGGCAAGGAAAAACAATATGGACTCAATAACGAAGAGACCTAGAACTAGGCTTTCACCCTTAAAAAGAAAACTTCAATTGATGGAAATCGCACTTGAAGTATTCTCTCGCCGTGGCATTGGCCGCGGTGGACACGCTGATATTGCCGACATCGCTCAGGTGTCAGTAGCAACAGTATTTAACTACTTCCCTACCCGTGAAGATCTGGTTGATGAAGTACTTAACCACGTTGTTCGTCAATTCTCGAACTTCCTTTCAGACAACATTGACCTAGATATTCACGCAAAAGAAAATCTACATAATATTGCGACTGAAATGGTGACGTTAGTGGCTCAAGATAGCAATTGGTTAAATGTATGGTTCGAATGGAGTGCATCAACTCGCGATGAAGTGTGGCCTCTGTTTGTAACCACTAACCGCACTAACCAGATGTTAGTACAAAACATGTTTAGCAAGGCGATTGAACGCGGCGAAGTCTGTGACGATCACGATCCTAAACACCTAGCAAATCTATTCCACGGCATTTGCTACTCTCTATTCATCCAAGCGAAACGTGTAGATACGCAAGAAGAACTTTCGACCTTGACGGATAGCTACTTGAACATGCTGTGCATTTATAAGTAGATTCGATCTTCGAACAAAACTAAAGGGTTGGCTTTTACGCTAACCCTTTTTTATTTCCTCTCACCTAATCAGATTCCCTATTCCTTCCTTCGTCACTCTAGAGAATGACGGATATAAAGAACCACTACGCTTCACTTCGTCATCCTCAAGAGCGAGGGACGAGCGAGTTGGGGATCTCTTACAAGCATGACGACCATCTTTTCTTCAGACATTAAAAAGCCGCTGACGAATCAGCGGCTTTTAAAAACATTAGCGAGTGGCTAAAAAAAGAATTACTTCTTCTTTTTCACTGCTTTCTTATTTGGAAGGTCAGTGATTGAACCTTCGAATACTTCCGCAGCAAGACCAACAGACTCGTGTAGAGTTGGGTGAGCGTGGATAGTCAGTGCGATATCTTCTGCATCGCAACCCATTTCGATTGCTAGGCCGATTTCGCCAAGAAGTTCACCACCGTTAGTACCAACAACAGCACCACCGATTACACGATGAGTCTCTTTATCGAAGATCATCTTAGTCATACCGTCAGCACAGTCTGAAGCGATTGCACGACCAGAAGCAGCCCAAGGGAAAGTAGCAACTTCGTAGTTCAGGCCTTCCGCTTTCGCTTCTTTCTCAGTCTTACCTACCCAAGCTACTTCTGGCTCAGTGTACGCAATTGATGGAATTACTTTAGGATCGAAGTAGTGCTTCTTACCAGAGATAACTTCAGCAGCTACGTGACCTTCATGCACACCTTTGTGAGCAAGCATTGGTTGACCAACAACATCACCGATCGCGTGGATGTGAGGAACGTTAGTACGCATTTGCTTATCAACGTTGATGAAACCGCGCTCATCAACTTCGATACCCGCTTTTTCAGCGTCGATAAGTGCACCGTTTGGAACACGACCGATAGCAACAAGAACAGCATCGTAGCGCTCAGCTTCTGCTGGTGCTTTCTTGCCTTCCATTGAAACGTAGATACCGTCTTCTTTCGCTTCAACCGCTGTCACTTTAGTTTCAAGCATTAGCTTGAACTTATCTTTAATGCGCTTAGTGAATACTTTAACGATGTCTTTATCCGCAGCAGGGATAACTTGATCGAACATCTCAACAACTTCAACTTTAGAACCTAGAGAGTGGTAAACCGTACCCATCTCAAGACCGATGATACCACCGCCCATGATAAGCAGTTTTTCTGGCACTTCGTTTAGCTCTAGTGCATCCGTAGAGTCCCAAATACGTGGGTCTTCATGTGGGATGAACGGAAGTTTGATTGGGCGAGAACCCGCAGCAATGATTGCGTTGTCGAAGTTAACTGTCGTTGCTTCGCCTTCGCCTTCAACAAGAATGCTGTTAGGACCAGTGAACTTACCAAAACCGTTAACAACTGTAACGTTACGCATCTTAGCCATACCGCCAAGACCGCCAGTCAGTTGATCAACTACTTTTTCTTTCCAGATACGGATCTTGCTGATGTCCGTCTGTGGCTCGCCGAATACAACGCCGTGCTCTGCCATCGCTTTTGCTTCTTCAATTACTTTAGATACGTGAAGAAGTGCTTTTGATGGAATACAACCAACGTTTAGACATACACCACCAAGAGTGCTGTAACGTTCAACTAGTACTGTTTCTAGACCTAAATCCGCACAACGGAATGCCGCTGAGTAACCAGCAGGACCTGAACCAAGTACAACAACTTGGGCTTTAATTTCTTTGCTCATTGTGACCTCTTGTAGTCATTATCCCTAACAGGCTGAGTAGATGTTCTTAAAATTATTGGGCTTTCAAACAGGAAACATTTTACAGAGATGTTAACAGTGTGAAAGTAGCTTTAAGTTAGCCTGTGAGCTAGACAACAATTCCCCCGCAGTTTATGAGAAATGCCGGAAACTGTTCTCTAAAAATAGTCTTTATATAAAGAATTAAGGTGACCCGAAAGTCACCTTAATAATTACTTTCTCAATTACAGTACTAGACGACGAATGTCAGATAGTGCGCTGTTTAGGAAAGTAATGAAGCGTGCACCTTCAGCACCATCGATCACACGGTGATCGTATGATAGAGACAGTGGAAGCTGTAGACGTGGTTGGAACTCTTTGCCATTCCAAACAGGCTTAATTTCAGACTTAGATACACCTAGGATACCTACTTCTGGAGCATTTACGATTGGAGTAAATGCAGTACCGCCAATACCACCAAGGCTAGAGATTGTGAAACAACCGCCTTGCATGTCTGCCGCTGTTAGCTTACCAGAACGTGCTTTCTTAGAAACAGCCATTAGCTCTTCAGATAGCTCGTAAATGCCTTTCTTGTTCACGTCTTTGAAAACAGGAACAACTAGGCCGTTTGGTGTATCAACAGCGATACCCACGTTTACGTACTTCTTAAGAATGATGCTTTCGCCATCTTCAGAAAGAGAAGAGTTAAACGCTGGGAATGCTTCTAACGCTTTAGCAACAGCTTTCATGATGAACACAAGTGGAGTGATCTTCATGCCAGTGTCTTTCTTCGCTTCGATTGCGTTCTGTTCTTTACGGAATGCTTCTAGCTCAGTGATGTCTGCGTTGTCCCACTGTGTAACGTGCGGGATCATTACCCAGTTACGGTGTAGGTTAGCGCCAGAGATCTTCTTAATCTTAGAAAGCTTCTGAACTTCAGTTTCGCCGAACTTGCTGAAGTCAACTTTTGGCCATGGTAGTAGACCAAGAGCAGAACCATCGCCGCCTTTGCCAGATGCTGCTGCACCAGACTCAAGACGCTTAAGTGCATCTTTAACGTAAGACTGAACGTCTTCTTTAAGTACGCGACTCTTACGACCAGTACCTTTAACTTTCGCTAGGTTTACACCGAATTCACGAGCTAGACGACGAACAACTGGAGATGCGTGAGCGTACTCGCCGTTCTCTTGGAAGTCGCCAGCTGCTGGAGCTACTGCTTCAGCTTTAGGTGCAGGTGCTGCTGCCGGAGCTGCTGCTTGTGCTGGAGCTGGAGCCGCTACTGCTACTGGAGCTGCGCCTTCAACAACGAAAGTCATGATTGAAGAGCCTGTTGACACTTTGTCGCCAGCTGCAATCTTGATTTCTTTTACTGTACCAGCGAATGGTGCAGGCACTTCCATTGAAGCTTTGTCGCCTTCAACAGTAATTAGAGATTGCTCTTCTTCTACTGTATCGCCAACCGCTACCATGATCTCAGTAACTTCTACTTCGTCACCACCGATATCAGGAACGTTCACTTCTTTCTCAGCAGATGCTGCTGGAGCCGCTGCAGCTGGTGCCGCCGCTGGAGCAGGAGCTGCTGCAACTGGAGCACCAGAACCCGCTACTTCAAATACCATCACTAGAGAACCAGTAGATACTGAATCACCAGAAGCGATCTTGATTTCTTTAACGATACCAGCGAATGGTGCAGGAACTTCCATTGAAGCCTTGTCACCTTCAACAGTAAGAAGAGATTGCTCTTCTTCTACTGCGTCGCCAATAGCTACCATGATTTCAGTTACTTCAACTTCATCACCGCCGATATCAGGAACGTGAACTTCTTTAAGCTCGTTCGCAACAGAAGGGGCCGCAGCTGCAGGAGCAGCTGCAACCGGTGCCGCCGCTTCAACTGCTGGCGCTGCTGCACCTTCCGCTTCGAAGATCATGATAAGAGAGCCAGTAGAAACAGAATCACCTTCTGCTATTTTGATTTCTTTAACGATACCCGCTTGAGACGCAGGAACTTCCATTGAAGCTTTGTCGCCTTCAACAGTGATCAGTGACTGTTCTTCTTCAACCTTGTCGCCAACGTTTACAAGAATCTCAGTTACTTCAACCTCGTCAGCACCGATGTCTGGTACATTAATTTCGATTGTCATTGTATTTACCTACCTTAATGCCAGTCTTATGCGTATTGCGGGTTAATTTTGTCTGCGTCGATGCCGAATTTAGCAATTGCTTCAGCAACTACTGATTTCTCAACATCACCACGTTTAGCCAGTTCAGTAAGTGCTGCAACAACAACGTAGCCTGCATTTACTTCGAAGTGACGACGTAGGTTTTCACGGCTGTCTGAGCGACCGAAACCGTCAGTACCAAGTACTTTGTAAGACTCAGAAGGCATGAATGCACGTACTTGCTCAGCGTAGTTCTTCATGTAATCCGTAACTGCGATTGCAGGTTCGTTACCAAGAACAGTTGTGATGTACGGTACTTTCTCTTCAGCTTCTGGGTGAAGCATGTTGTCACGCTCTACCGCTTGGCCGTCACGAGTCAATTCGTTGAACGACGTTACAGAGAATACATCAGATGCTACGCCGTACTCTTCGCTCAGGATCTTAGCGGCTTTACGCGCTTCGTTCATGATAGTACCAGAGCTCATTAATTGAACCTTAGACTTAGAACCTGCGTAAGACTCAAGCTTGTAAATACCCTTACGGATGCCTTCTTCAGCGCCTTCTGGCATTGCTGGCATTGCGTAGTTTTCGTTCATTACTGTTAGGTAGTAGTAAACATTCTCTTGGTTCTCACCGTACATGCGACGGATACCGTCTTGCATGATTACCGCTAGCTCGTAAGCAAACGTTGGGTCGTAAGAGATACAGTTAGGTACAGTGTTCGCCATGATGTGCGAGTGGCCATCTTCGTGCTGTAGACCTTCGCCGTTTAGAGTTGTACGGCCTGCAGTTGCACCAAGTAGGAAACCACGAGCTTGTTGGTCACCTGCTAACCAAGCCATGTCACCAATACGTTGGAAACCGAACATTGAGTAGTAGATGTAGAACGGAATCATCGGTAGATCGTTTGTGCTGTATGAAGTTGCAGCTGCAACCCATGAAGCCATAGAACCTAGTTCGTTGATACCTTCTTGAAGAACTTGACCAGACGTTGCTTCTTTGTAGTAAGAAACGATGCCTTTATCTTCAGGCGTGTAGTCTTGACCGTGTGGGTTGTAGATACCAACCTGACGGAATAGACCTTCCATACCGAATGTACGAGCTTCATCACAGATGATAGGAACAATGTTCTTACCAATGTTCTTATCTTTAAGAAGGATGTTAAGCGTACGTACATAAGCCATCGTTGTAGAGATATCACGCTTCTGTTCACCCAGTAGAGGTGCGAATGCGTCTAGCTCAGGAACTTTGAACTCTTGAGTGAATTTTGGCAGACGCTGAGGAGTGTAACCTTGTAGTGCTTTACGACGAGCATGTAGGTATTCGTACTCAGCTGAACCTTCTTCCAGTGTTAGGTAAGGAAGCTCAGATACTTTCTCATCAGAAAGGATGTCTTGTAGGCCTAGACGGTCACGTAGGTATTGTACGTGAGTCATGTCCATCTTCTTAACACCGTGAGCGATGTTCTTACCTTCTGCAGCTTCACCCATACCGTAACCTTTAACTGTCTTAGCTAGGATTACTGTTGGTTTGCCACCTGTCTCTTTTGCATTGTTGAATGCAGCGAACAGTTTAGAAGAATCGTGACCACCACGTTTCAGTTCGAAGATTTGGTCGTCAGTCATGTCTGCAACTAGTGCAGCTGTTTCTGGGTACTTACCAAAGAAGTGCTCACGTACGTATGCGCCATCTTTAGATTTGAATGTTTGGTAGTCACCATCGATAGTTTCATTCATTAGTTGAAGAAGCTTACCAGTCGTGTCTTTAGCTAGTAGAGAATCCCAGTTGCTACCCCAGATAACTTTAACAACGTTCCAACCTGCGCCTTTAAATAGGCCTTCAAGTTCTTGGATGATGCTACCGTTACCCATTACAGGGCCGTCTAGACGCTGTAGGTTACAGTTGATTAGGAAACATAGGTTGTCTAGCTTCTCACGCGCAGCGAAAGAGATAGCACCACGTGATTCTGGCTCATCCATCTCACCGTCACCTAGGAACGCGTATACACGCTGACCTGAAGTATCTTTCATGCCACGACCTTCAAGGTACTTAAGGAAGCGCGCTTGGTAGATAGCAGAGATAGGGCCTAGACCCATAGATACTGTTGGGAACTGCCAGAATTCAGGCATTAGTTTAGGGTGCGGGTATGAAGGGATACCTTTACCATCAACTTCTTGACGGAAGTTATCTAGCTGTTCTTCAGTTAGACGACCTTCAACGAATGCACGAGAGTAGATACCAGGAGAGATGTGACCTTGGTAGTAAACTAGATCGCCACCGTCTGTCTCGTTTGGAGCACGGAAGAAGTGGTTAAAACATACTTCGTAGAACGCAGCAGCTGACTGGTAAGAAGCCATGTGACCACCAAGGTCTAGGTCTTTCTTAGAAGCACGCAATACAATCATGATTGCGTTCCAGCGAATAATCGAACGAATACGACGCTCAAGAGTTACGTCACCAGGGTAAGCTGGCTCTTGTGCTGCTGGAATTGTGTTGATGTAGTTCGTGTTGATGCCTGTAGCCATATCAACACCATCTAAACGCGCTTTATCTAGAACTTGTTCTAGTAAAAACTGTGCACGTTCTACACCTTCTTCACGTACTACTGACTCAAGAGCTTCTAACCAATCTTGAGTTTCCAGAGCATCAACGTCATGCTTCATGTCAGACATGGCGATCTATCCTTTTTGTTAGTTGGATTCTACTAAACACGTAAAAAGCCGAAGTATTACGACTATTTACCCTGTTGGATTCGACGTAAAGAACGTTCGCGGCGCGACTCTTCTTTGGTCAAATCCATCAATGTTTCTTCGATGTAAGCTAAATGAGAGTGTGACATTTCACGCGCCTGTTCTGGCTGTCCTGAAACGATCGCATCTACAATATTAGCTCGATGTATACTCACTTTCTCCACAACGTCTTTACGACGATGCAACAGTTTTAAATTTTCTAAGACGTTTTGTTCGAGTAACGGAGCCAAACTACGAACAATGTGCAATAACACCACATTGTGCGCTGCCTCTGTTAAAGCAATAAGAAAAGCCATCACAGCTGCAGACTCGGCTTCAATATCACCCTTATCTTGCGCACCGCGAATTTTTTCTTGGCATGCTTGAATTCGAGCAAAGTCTTCATCAGTACCACGTAATGCCGCGAAGTAAGCCGAAATCCCTTCCATCGCATGACGCGATTCCAACAAGTCTAGTTGGGTTTCAGAATGGGAGGACAACAAATTAAGCAAAGGATCTGAAAAGCTTTTCCAGATATTTTCGCTAACAAACGTACCTCCACCTTGACGGCGAGTAAGCAAGCGTTTTGCTTCTAAACGTTGTATCGCTTCTCGGATTGAAGGACGAGACACATCGAACTGTTTCGCCAGTTCACGCTCAGGCGGCAGCTGCTGCCCTGGAGCCAGTGTTCCTTCCACTATCAACCTTTCTAACTCTTGTTCGATAACGTCCGAGAGTTTTGGCTGACGAATCCTTTGATAAGCCATAGTTTGTTGTTCTTCTTTTTCTTCGCTGACAATTGGTATTACCAATTTTAAGTTGGGCAGAAATTAACATAATTAAAACGCCACTGTCCAGACTAAAATTGACCTGAATCATAGAACACAGCACGAATTAACCATGATTTAACAAATGAAATTTAAAACAGCAACCAATTTGGTCTTACCATTTACAGGGGTAATACTTTTGGGGAGTATCCGTGCTAGAAAGTTTCAGGATAAAAATGGATTGTTTCAGAAAGATGAGTGCCACTTGATTAAAAATCAAACCAAGCGCACATTAGAGGTAGAAATCCTGTTCATAAGTTTTAATATTAGATCGTTTGATAAGCTCGTCACACTCTCGATTTATTGACGCCCTCCCCCTAACCACTTTATTTACATCGCAACAACAAAAATTCACAAGTCATTATGCTAGGCGTTGACTATTCAACCACCAGCAACAATAAGAGCATCTTCGATAATGAGGCTTAAACCTTGAGTTCGCCTTTAAACTTCTGCCAGTCGAAAACCAAACCAGGGTCAGTTTTGCGTAGCGGGGCTATATATTGATGACCAGTGATACGCTCGGTGGTTATTTGAGGGAAAGTCGATACGATCGTTTCTGTTAATCGAGAAAGCGCTTGGTACTGCTGCTCTGTATAAGCGATAAAGTCGCTTCCTTCCAGCTCAATACCAATCGAGTAATCATTACACCTTTTACGCCCCGAAAAGCTCGACTGGCCTGCGTGCCAAGCTCGGTCAAGAAATGACACAAACTGTACCACCTCACCATCACGGCGAATCAAGCAATGTGCCGAAACGCCCATTTGATGAATCACTTTAAAAAATGGATGATCTGCCGGATCAAGTTTGCCCGTGAAAAACTGTTCAATGTAAGGGCCGCCAAATTGGCCCGGTGGTAAACTAATGTTATGAACCACCAGCAGAGAGATATCGTCGGTGCTGGGTCTAGCATCAAAATACGGAGAAGGAACATGCCGAGCATTGTCGTACCATCCGTTGGAGCTCATCGTCATCTTAGTCTCGCTTTCTTTTCTACTAGCGCAATAAGATTGTGACTTTGCCCATAGAGCAGTCGCGCTAGCCTCTTTAATTTGAAGTTAAGCAAGAGTATCATTCCATTCCCACTCCCTTTCAAGATTAGATTTGCGATGAAAAACACACATAACAGCCACCAACGCCTTGATTACTTAAAAGAGCAACTGCCGCTAGAGATCACTCGCGCAGTCGCTGAGACCATCAAAGAAGATCTAGGTGGAACGTTAGATCCAGCGGCTGATATTACGGCAAGTCTAATCCCTGCAGACGCAATCAACAGCGCAACCATCATTACCCGTGAGCGCGGTGTGTTCTGTGGTAAAGCTTGGGCTGATGAAGTGTTTAAGCAATTGGGCGGTGAAGTCACTGTCGAGTGGAACGTAGAAGACGGTGACAAAGTTGAACCAAACCAAACACTTTGCACGCTAACAGGACCTGCTCGCGCACTTTTAACCGGTGAGCGTAACGCAATGAACTTCATTCAAACACTATCTGGTTGTGCGACGGCGACAGCAATCTACGCTGACAAAATCAAACACACAGAATGCCGCCTATTAGACACGCGTAAAACAATTCCAGGCCTTCGCAGCGCACTAAAATACGCTGTGGCTTGTGGTGGTGGCTTCAACCACCGTATTGGTGTTTTCGATGCCTACCTAATCAAAGAAAACCATATCATCGCATGTGGTGGCATTGAGAAAGCGATCTCGACAGCAAAAGAGCTGAACCCGGGTAAGCCAGTGGAAGTGGAAACAGAAAGCCTAGCAGAGCTTGAGCAAGCGATCAGCGCCGGTGCAGACATCATCATGCTAGACAACTTCACCACAGACATGATGCGTGAAGCCGTTAAAATTAACGCAGGTCGTGCAGCACTAGAAAACTCAGGTAACGTGACTTTAGATACGATTGCAGAATTCGCTGAAACGGGTGTCGATTACATCTCTGTGGGAGCACTTACTAAGCATCTAAAAGCAATGGACCTTTCAATGCGATTCAAAGCTTAATCTCATCGTTCTATCAATCACTTAACTTCAAGGCATGGCAATCAGCCATGCCTTTTTATTGCTTTTATTATCAGTATATCAATCAGTTAACTAAGCTGATCGCATAATTTTGCGCTCCATATGAAACAACACACCAATAAATACAAAACCACTCGCGCCTGCATCTGAACACCATTCCACTTCTAAATCTCAACTTCTATTCTTTCCATCAACGGGTGCTTGCACTGAAACAAACTAACGAATGGAATAGAACTATGAAAAACAAAAGAAAAAACCAGAAAGGCTTTACGCTGATTGAATTGATGATTGTGGTTGCGATCATTGGTGTGCTGTCTGCAATTGCAATTCCGGCTTATAAAGATTATGTATCTAAAAGTGAACTATCCTCTGGTTTAGCCACAATGAGAGCACTAATTACACCAGCAGAATTAATCCATCAAGAAAAGGGCGTGATCGTTCAAGCTACCGCTTTGGGCGATCTAGGAACAGCTACAGATGCAAATTCACTTGGTAAAATAACAGTTTCAGCTGACGACACACTGTTATTCACTTTTGGAGCAACTAGCTCAATAAGTGCAGCAACCTTAACATTTGCTAGAGGTAACTCTGGGTGGGTTTGTACTAACAGTAAACAAGCAACGATCCCTCTAGATGGCTGTGTGTAGTGCTAACCAACCTCCCAACAGTTCTCCGTCAGGCTAACTTACTTAGCCTGACTCAAGAACAAGCCGTTGCGGAACATGTACAAGCTTCAGGTATTTCTACACCTGAAGCTTTGCTCACTCTGGGCTTATTCACCGGCGAGAGCCTCGCTAATAACATCAAAACCATTTTCGGTTTGCCGTTAGTGCAACTGGCCAATACTGACTATGAAATCTTGTGTGACCAATTGGGACTTCGAGAATTGATCACTAAGTATCGTGCTATCCCAGTTGTTCTCACTAACTCTACTCTCACGCTCGCCTCTGCCGATCCAACCGACTTGCAAGCTGAAGACGATTTTAGATTCGCGACTGGATTGCAGATAGAACTCGTTGTCGCTAACTATTCAGAATTAGAAGGCGCCATACGAAAGCTGTATGGTCGCTCTATTTCCGGGCAAGACTCTAAGCGCAAAGAGATCACCCAAGATGAGCTCGCCAATCTTGTTGAAGTCTCTGACGATGAAATGAGTTCAATTGAAGATCTCAGTCAAGACGATTCCCCTGTCAGTCGATTTATCAATCAGATACTGGTTGATGCGGTGCGTAAAGGTGCATCAGACATCCACTTCGAACCTTATGAAGAAAACTACCGAGTGCGTCTGCGTTGCGATGGCATTCTTGTTGAGGTCCAACAGCCCGCGTCTCATTTAAGCCGTCGGTTATCCGCTCGTTTAAAGATTCTCGCCAAACTTGATATCGCTGAACGTCGCTTACCTCAAGACGGCCGTATTAAGCTGCGTTTGAACGACGAGCTGGCGATCGATATGCGTGTGTCGACTCTACCGACATTGTGGGGAGAAAAGATCGTACTGCGTCTTCTAGACAGCAGCGCAGCCAATTTAGATATCGATAAATTAGGTTACAGCGAGGATCAAAAAGCGCTCTATCTCAATGCCCTAAAACGCCCGCAAGGGATGATCTTAATGACTGGGCCCACAGGCAGTGGCAAAACGGTCTCTCTTTACACTGGACTTCGCATGCTTAACACCTCTGAGCGTAATATCTCAACAGCTGAAGATCCGGCGGAGATCAACCTGTGTGGTATCAATCAGGTACAGGTGACGCCAAAGATCGGTTTTGGGTTTGCCGAAGCACTACGATCGTTCTTGCGACAAGATCCTGATGTAGTGATGGTCGGTGAGATCCGTGATTTAGAAACCGCAGAGATCGCGATCAAAGCGTCGCAAACGGGTCACTTAGTCCTCTCGACACTCCATACTAACTCAGCTTCGGAAACCGTGACTCGGCTCGCCCATATGGGGATAGAACCCTTTAACCTCGCTTCGTCATTGAGCCTGATTATCGCGCAGCGACTGGCAAGGCGGCTGTGTAACCACTGTAAAGCAGCTGACAACTCGCCGGACATATTTCTACGTCACTCTATTCCTAACAATCAAACACTCTACAAAGCCACCCCACAAGGGTGCAATGAGTGTAATCAGGGCTATTCCGGTCGAGTAGGTATCTACGAAGTAATGCCGTTCACCGACAAACTAAAAAATAGTCTGATCAATAAACCTAACGCGTTAGAGATTGAAGATCTCGCGCGTAGAGAAGGAATGAGAACACTGCAAGAATCCGGTATCGATAAGTTGCTTGAAGGCACCACCAGCTATCAAGAACTGCAACGTGTTCTGTATCTATAATCCATCGGAGCACTCATGAGCACTAAACTGCAGTCACAATTAAAAAACTACCACTGGAAAGGCATAAACAGCTCAGGCAAAAAGGTGTCAGGGCAAACCTTGGCACTCGCTGAATTAGAAGTACGAGAAAAGCTCAAAGATCAGCATATTCAGATTAAGAAAATCAAAAAGAAAAGCATCTCAGCAGTCACTCGTTTAACACACCGAGTCAAAGCCAAAGACATCACCATTTTGACTCGACAACTTGCGACCATGCTTGCCACTGGCGTGCCTATCGTTCAGGCCATTAAGCTAGTGTCAGACAATCACCGTAAAGCTGAAATGAAATCAATTCTATTGCACATCTGTCGAGGTGTCGAAGCGGGAACCCCTATATCAAAAGCGATGCGGACGGCAAGCTCTCACTTTGACGACCTGTACACCGACTTGGTCGCTACTGGCGAGCTTTCCGGAAACCTAGCGCAAGTCTTTGAGCGCTTAGCAACCTATAGAGAAAAGAGTGAGCAGCTAAAGTCTAAGGTCATAAAAGCACTGATTTACCCCACAATGGTGGTCGCTGTCGCTTTGACTGTCTCTTACTTAATGCTCACCATGGTCATTCCTGAATTTGAATCGATGTTTTCAGGCTTCGGGGCAGATCTCCCTTGGTTTACTCAACAAGTACTCTCCCTTTCGCATTGGGTACAGGCTTACAGTCTTTATGCTGCTGTTGGCATATGGTTAGTCACATTATTTACCTACCAACTACGTCAACGGTCTTATTCCATTCGTTTATCATTCAGCCGTCTAGGCTTGCGATTCCCTATTCTTGGCGGAGTATTGGCCAAAGCCTCAATCGCCAAATTCAGCCGAACCTTATCAACCAGTTTTAGTTCAGGGATTCCTATTTTAACCAGCCTGAAGACCACAGCCAAAACCGCAGGTAACTTGCATTATGAATCGGCCATCATCGAGGTTCATCGTGAAACTGCCGCTGGCATGCCGATGTATATCGCGATGCGCAATACCGATGCCTTTCCTGAGATGGTTTTGCAGATGGTCATGATAGGAGAAGAGTCCGGTAACCTTGATGACATGCTCAATAAAATCGCATCTATTTATGAATTTGAAGTCGACAACACCGTCGATAATTTAGGTAAGATTCTAGAGCCACTGATCATCGTATTTTTAGGCACCGCTATTGGTGGGCTTGTTGTCGCGATGTACTTACCGATCTTTAATCTTATGAGTGTGTTAGGATAGCTAAAAGCAACCAAACACCCCTCAAGCAGAGAACCACTGCTTGTATTGATTAAGTGGTAAAGGACACTATGGAAGTATTTCACTACTATCCTTGGCTATTCCCCGTATTAGCTTTCATTTTTAGCCTTCTTATTGGCAGTTTCCTCAACGTAGTCATACACCGTTTACCGATTATGATGGAACGAGAGTGGCAACAAGAGTGCTCGGAGTATTTCTCTCAATATAAAATTCCAGCGCCAGAGGGGAAGTTCAATCTCAGTATCCCTCGTTCGGCTTGCCCGAAATGTAAAACCCAATTAAGAATCGTCGACAATGTTCCAGTATTAAGCTGGTTGTTCTTGAAAGGTAAGTGTCATAGCTGTGCTAACCCAATCAGTGCTCGCTATCCATTGGTCGAACTGCTGACTGCAATACTATGCACCGTAGTGGCTAGCCACTTTGGTTTCAGTTACTACGCCATTGCTTTGATTTTTTTCACCTTTGCATTGATTGCCGCAACCTTTATCGACCTAGATACCATGCTGTTACCTGATCAAATCACCTTACCTTTGGTTTGGTCTGGTATCGCTTTGGCACTGTTTAACATCAGTCCTGTATCGCTTCAAGATTCCGTCGTTGGCGCAATGGCTGGCTATCTAGCTTTGTGGTCTGTTTATTGGTTGTTCAAGCTACTAACAGGCAAAGAAGGCATGGGATATGGAGACTTCAAACTCCTAGCCGCATTAGGTGCATGGCTGGGGTGGCAACATCTGCCGATGATCATCCTTTTATCTTCGCTTGTCGGCCTTGTTTTCGGATTAACTCAGCTTCGCCTGAAACAGCAAGGTATAGATAAAGCGTTCCCATTTGGACCTTACCTGGCGATTGCGGGTTGGGTAAGTTTGATGTGGGGCAATGACATCATGGGTTGGTATTTCACTTCTGTACTAGGGATTTAATCATGGCAATCATTATCGGATTAAGCGGTGGGATCGCCAGTGGTAAAACGACGGTAGCTAATCTCTTCAGCGAACATTTTCACATTGATATTGTCGATGCTGATATCGTGGCACGTGAAGTGGTGGCGTTGGGCAGTGAAGGTCTAAAACAGATTGCGACTCATTTTGGTGAAGAGGTATTGCTCGAAGATGGGGCGCTAAACCGAGCTAAACTGCGCGAAGTGATCTTTTCTGATCCCACAGAGAAACAATGGCTCAATGAACTGCTTCACCCTATGATCCGCGACAAAATTGACAGTGACCTGTCTAAAATCACATCCCCATATGGTTTATTAGTCGCACCGCTATTGGTTGAAAACCAAATGCAAGGCATGACCGATCGCGTATTAATCGTTGATGTGCCGGTAGAAGTGCAAATAGAACGTACGATGAGTCGCGATAATGTTTCTAGGGAACAAGTTGAATCAATATTAAAATCACAGGTATCAAGAGAACAGCGCTTAGCAGTTGCAGATGACGTGATTAAAAACCATACTAAAAACCAAGAACTTTTGCCTCAAATCACAGATTTACATCAAAAGTATCTGGCAATCAGTGCTGTAGATGGGTCAGAATAGAACAATGTTGAATGAAGGTTTGCTCGATGATCACCCATAAATTTGAACATCCTCTAAATGAGAAAACACGCATCTACTTAAGAGTTGAATCACTCTTGAGGCAGTTACACCTGTCTTCTGCATTTTCCGATGCTCAACAGTATCAACTCTTTTTCCGTTCTATCTTTGATCTGATTGAAATATTCGAACAGATACAACTTAAGAGCGAACTCGCAAAAGATATTGAGAAACAGCGTGTAACCTATAAAAGTTGGTTAGATGTTGAAGGTGTCGATCAAGAGATGCTGACATCATTGCTCAATGATATTAGTCATATCTATCGTGAACTGATGCAGGCGGAACGTTTTGGGCAATCATTAAAAGAGGACCGCTTCCTTAGCGCCATTCGTCAACGCTTTAACTTGCCAGGTGGCTCATGTTGCTTTGATTTACCGGCTCTACATTATTGGCTTCATCTTCCTCTTGATAAGAGAGTTAGAGATGCTGAGACATGGATGAATAGCCTACAGCCTCTGTATGAAGCACTAACACTATGGTTGAAGCTCACCAGAGAGACTGGTCACTTTAAGGATCAGATCGCTCGTACAGGTTTCTTCCAAAGCGATGCTGATGAAGCGAATATCCTTCGCCTTTCAATTCCAATGCAGTACGGTGCCTACCCGATGATCTCGGGACATAAAAACCGTTTCGCTATTAAATTTATGAGCTTTGAAACTGGGCAAGCCTGTACTCAAGATATTGAATTTGAGTTGGCTATCTGCAGCTAATTCATTTCCTTTATTGTTTGGCTTGAGTCCTCACTCGAGCCTAAACTCACTATTATTACACCTTCAAATTAAGAATCACTATGTCGAAGAAAATCACCATCGTTAAATGCCCTCAATGTAACACTGACGTTGAATGGGGCGAACAAAGCCCGCACCGCCCGTTTTGCAGCAAGCAATGTCAGATGATTGATTTCGGGGAATGGGCTGACGAAGAGAACAGCATCGCTGGTGCTCCAGACATGTCGGATAGCGATGGTTGGTCGGAAGACCCACACTAGGCGCGAGTAGCGAGTAGCGAGTAGCGAGTAAATTTTGAAGGGTTGGCGTTTTACGGCAATCCTTTTTTATTGCCTATAACACGGCACTAATGGGGATTCCCTACTCCTTCCTTCGTCAGTCTAGGGAATGACAGCTCCTGTTGATTCAAAAACTCCCTCAGCGGTTCGACAGCCTATCAAGGTATCAAGGCTTGTCATTCGTCATCCTCAAGAGTGAGGAACGAGCAAGTTGGAGATCTCTTACCTGTGAGACTCTAAATAGCAGACACAAAAAAGCGGAGCCAAATGGCTCCGCTTTTATCGATAGAATGCAAAAAGAATTACTTCTTAGTAAGCTTCTCTTTAATACGAGCTGACTTACCAGAACGCTCACGTAGGTAGTACAACTTGGCACGACGTACTGCACCACGGCGTTTAACTTCGATGCTATCAACCATTGGAGAGTGAGTTTGGAACGCACGCTCTACGCCTTCACCGTTCGAGATCTTACGAACTGTGAATGCAGAGTGTAGACCACGGTTACGAATAGCGATTACAACGCCTTCGAAAGCCTGTAGACGCTCACGGTCACCTTCTTTTACCTTAACCTTAACTACAACAGTGTCACCTGGTGCGAATTTAGGAAGGTCTGATTTTAGTTGCTCTTCTTCAAGAGCCTTGATGATGTTGCTCATTTGTATAAATTCCTAGAATAAACTGATACTAAATTTAATAGGTTACTGCTTGCTTTTCGTTAAGAGCGTTGCTCTTTAATGAATTCAGCCAGTAATTGTTCCTGTTCGTCAGTCAGAGCTAGGTTTTCCAGGAGTTCTGGTCTTCTTAGCCAAGTTCGGCCCAACGATTGTTTCAATCGCCAGCGACGAATGTCCTTATGGTTTCCAGACTTGAGTACCGATGGCACATCTTTATCGTCTAGCACCTCAGGGCGCGTATAATGGGGACAATCTAGCAAACCATTTGCAAAAGAATCTTCTTCTGCTGATGCGAAATCTCCAAGTACACCCGGAACAAACCGAGATACTGAATCAATCAACGTCATGGCTGGCAGCTCGCCACCCGTCATCACAAAATCTCCAATCGACCATTCTTCGTCGACTTCAGATTGAATGATGCGCTCATCTACCCCTTCATAGCGACCACAAATAAGAAGCAAGTTCTCGTTTGTTGCCAGCTCTTCAACACCTTGTTGGTCGAGTTTACGACCTTGAGGTGAAAGGTAAATAACCTTCGTCTTTCCCGGTGCTGCCTGTTTGGCTGTTTGGATAGCATCGCGCAAAGGCTGAACCATCATTAACATGCCAGGACCACCACCGTAAGGTCTGTCATCAACAGTGCGATGTTTATCATGAGTGAAATCACGAGGATTCCATGTTTCAATAGATAAAAGACCTTTTTTAACCGCTTGACCTGTTACTCCAAAATCAGTAACAGAACGGAACATTTCAGGAAAAAGGCTAATAATGCCAACCCACATGTGTTCTCTCGCTCTGTAATTTGGAGTTAGAATCCAGGATCCCAGTCAACTTCGATCCGGCGAGCTTCGCGATCAACTTTCTTGATCACTTGCTCTTCAAGGTACGGGATTAACCGTTCCTTTTGGCCAAAAGCATCTTTAAGATTTGCTTTGATTACTAGAACATCGTTCGAGCCAGTTTCTAATAGGTCAGTGACCTCACCAAGGTTGTAACCTTTAGTGGTAAAAACTTGCATACCGAACAATTCGCGCCAGTAGAATTCATCTTCTGACAATTCAGGTAATGAAGCAGGGTCAATAGCAATTTCAAAGTTGGTCATCAGTTGCGCGTCTTCACGTACATCTAATCCCGCTAGCTTACATACATAGCCTTGACCATGACGTTTCCAGCTTTCAACTTTATACTCAACCCACTCGCCCTTTAGCTTTAAATACCAAGGACTGTAATCAAATATGCTTTCAGCATTGTCTGTGTAGGAGAACACTTTAAGCCAGCCACGAATACCATAGGTAGACCCAAGTTTACCCATAACAATTCTTTCGTTTTGCTCGCTCATCGTTTCTTTACCCTTCATCGACATAAGCTATTTCTCTTTTTAAAAAAGAATTAAGCCGCTTTTTGAGCGTCTTTAACTAGCTTAGCTACGCGGTCAGATAGAGATGCGCCTTGACCAACCCAGTGGTTAACACGATCTAGGTCTAGACGTAGACCTTCTTCTTGACCTTGAGCAGTAGGGTTAAAGAAACCTACTTTCTCGATGAAACGGCCAGTTACAGAGTTACGGCTATCCGCAACTACGATTTGATAAAATGGGCGCTTCTTTGCACCGTGACGTGCCAAACGAATGGTTACCATGTCGTCCTCTTTGCTTTCTTAATAAAATAATTAACCCCAAGTATAAGTAAATAGCTTGGGGTCTCGTGCCAAATTAAAGCCCCGGAATTTTACTCTTATTCCGGGGCAATGCAAGGGCTTTAGCTATTTTTTCACCAACATAGCCACCGCTCACTTTCTGTGACACGGCTAACACTATGAAAAGTAACGTAGCTAAAGCTTACATTTGTAGATTATCGGCCAAACGGGTTAAAACCACCACCCATTCCGCCCATACCTCCACCGCCGCCCATCATGCCTTGCATGTTGCGCATCATGCCTTTCATTCCACCTTTCTGCATTTTCTTCATCATCTTCTGCATTTGAGTGAACTGTTTAAGCATACGGTTTACATCTTGTACTTGCGTACCAGAACCTGCAGCAATACGCTTTTTGCGTGAGCCTTTGATTAGGTCTGGGCGCTGACGCTCTTTCATTGTCATAGAGTTGATGATCGCTTCCATTTGCTTGAACATCTTGTCATCAACTTTATCTTTAACGTTGTCTGGTAGCTGAGACATGCCTGGAAGCTTATCCATCATGCCCATCATGCCGCCCATATTTTTCATCTGACCAAGCTGCTCGCGGAAGTCTTCAAGGTCAAAACCTTTCTTCTCTTTGAACTTCTTAGCCAGTTTCTCTGCTTTCTCGGTATCAACGTTCTTCTGTAGATCTTCAATAAGAGACAGTACGTCGCCCATACCTAGGATGCGAGAAGCAACACGATCTGGGTGGAATGGTTCTAGTGCGTCAGTTTTCTCACCAACACCTAAGAATTTAATCGGCTTACCTGTGATGTGACGAACAGACAGTGCAGCACCACCACGCGCGTCACCATCCACTTTCGTTAAGATAACACCGGTTAGTGGTAGCGTATCGCCAAAGGCTTTTGCAGTATTCGCAGCATCTTGACCTGTCATAGCATCAACAACGAACAGCGTCTCTACTGGTTTAATGGCAGTATGAAGCTCTTTGATTTCACCCATCATCTCTTCATCGATAGCCAAACGACCGGCAGTATCGACAATTAGCACGTCGTAGAATTTCTTCTTCGCGTGGTCGATTGCAGCGTTTGCAATATCAAGAGGCTTTTGGTCAGCTGAAGATGGGAAGAAGTCGACACCCACATCGCTTGCTAAGGTTTCAAGCTGTTTGATCGCGGCTGGACGGTAAACGTCGGCAGACACAACCAAAACTTTCTTCTTATCACGCTCAGTCAGGAGCTTAGATAGCTTACCTACCGATGTGGTTTTACCCGCACCTTGTAGACCCGCCATTAAGATAACGGCTGGCGGTTGTGCTGCCAGGTCAAGAGCCTCGTTAGACTCCCCCATCACAGCTTCAAGTTCAGCTTGAACGATCTTAATGAATTCTTGACCCGGGGTGAGAGATTTAGAAACCTCAACACCTACAGCGCCTTCTTTTACGCGCTTAACAAAATCGCGGACAACTGGCAGTGCAACGTCGGCTTCAAGTAGCGCCATACGTACTTCACGCAGCGTCTCTTTAATATTGTCTTCGGTCAGGCGACCTTTACCGCTGATGTTTTTCAGCGTTTTGGATAGACGATCCGTTAAATTATCAAACATAGTTTTCTCTTCGCTCAAAACTGCGACTATTACTGTGAGTATACATTAGCGCGGATTAGAGTCATACCCGTTGTGGAGCGTTAATCATCCACGCATGTGATGTGAGACATTATTCACTTGGAATTGAATGAGGTTCACCATAGCCCCAAAGAGCGATGCGAGGTATAATTCGCCAATTAGTAATCATTTAAATGGATACCATGGACAGTCTTATTGCGATCGCAGCAGCCTTTCTTTATACAATGGCGATTTTCACGATCATTCCAGGTCTCGTGCACCAAACAGGAATCCGTGTAAAAACGGTGTTTATCAGCGCATTACTTGCTTTAGCTTTCCATGCTTGGTTGCTTGGCGATTTAATCTTTAATGCCAGTGGTCAAAACCTCAGTATCTTAAACGTTGCTTCTTTAATCAGTTTAATCATATCTGTGGTCATGAGCGGTGCTATGCTCAAAACCCGTTTGTGGTTCATCTTGCCGGTTGTTTATAGCTTCGCTGCTCTAAATCTAATGGCTGCCACTTTTCTTCCTAGTACCTTCATCAAACACTTAGAGAATGACCCGAAGCTGTTGCTACACATATCTTTAGCTCTGTTCTCATACGCGACACTTACCATCGGTGCGCTATACGCTATGCAACTCGCGTGGCTAGATCACAAACTTAAAAAGAAAAAAGCCTTAGTGATAAACCCTAACCTACCTCCTTTAATGATGGTGGAAAGACAGCTTTTCAAGATCATTTTAATCGGTAATGGTTTGTTAACAGGTACTTTATTAACTGGACTTATCTTCGTACAAGATATGTTTGCTCAAGGTAAAGCACATAAAGCGGTATTGTCTTTTATAGCTTGGGTTATCTATTCCATCCTTCTTTGGGGTCACTATCAGAAAGGTTGGCGTGGGCAAAAAGTCACATGGTTTGCCCTTGCGGGTGCCACCATGCTCACATTAGCTTACTTCGGTAGCCGCTTCGTTCAGGAAATAATCCTGAATTAGTCAGTATAATGAAGGCAAGGTCTCACACACCTTGCCTTTAAAATATTGAGTACGATACATTCAATTGACATCTCGACCATGTTCGGTCATAAATTAATCAAGATACAAAAAAAAGGAAAAGAATAGTTTTGGACGACATATCAACGGGTATCTTATTTGCGCTACTCGCGTGTCTCATTGTAATTTCTGGTTATTTCTCTGGTTCCGAAACGGGCATGATGTCCTTGAACCGCTACCGTTTAAAGCACTTGGCCAATACGGGTCATAAAGGTGCCAAACGCGTAGAAAAACTTCTAAGTCGCCCAGACAGATTGATTGGCCTTATTCTCATCGGCAACAATCTCGTCAATATTCTTGCATCCGCGATCGCGACTATTCTTGGTATGCGTATCTACGGAGATATCGGTGTTGCAATCGCAACCGGAGCCCTGACCCTGGTGATCCTCGTGTTTGCTGAGGTTACACCAAAAACCATTGCTTCTCTTTTCCCTGAACGAGTTTCTTACGCCAGCAGCATTCTATTAATAATACTGATGAAGGTGCTATCTCCATTGGTTATCTTGGTCAACTTTATTACCAATGGCTTCATTCGTATCTTAGGCGTTAAAGCTAACCATGATGCAACCGATCATCTAAGCTCAGAAGAACTCAGAACCGTAGTAAATGAAGCGGGTAGCCTAATACCACAGCGTCACCAAGATATGTTGGTGTCTATTCTCGATTTAGAACACGTCACCGTGAATGACATAATGGTGCCACGTAACGAGATCACCGGCATCGACATCACTGATGATTGGAAATCGATCGTGCGTCAGCTCACTCATTCACCTCATGGTCGCATCGTGTTGTACCGTGATCAGATAGATGAAGTGGTTGGCATGCTGAGGCTACGTGAAGCTTATCGCTTGATGCTCGAAAAGAACGAATTCAATAAAGAGACCCTGCTGCGTGCTGCAGATGAGATCTACTTTATTCCGGAAGCGACACCGCTTAACACCCAACTGCTTAAATTCCAACGCAACAAACAGCGTATCGGTTTGATTGTTGATGAGTATGGCGATATTAACGGTTTGGTTACCCTCGAAGATATTCTCGAAGAGATCGTGGGCGAATTTACGACTTCAATCGCACCAAGTTTATCTGAAGAGATCACACCACAAAGCGATGGTAGCTTCTTGATTGAAGGCAGCGCTAATATCCGAGATATCAACAAAGGTTTGCAGTGGGCACTGCCTACCGATGGACCAAGAACACTTAATGGTTTGATACTGGAGCATCTTGAAGATATTCCAGAGAGTCACCTGAGTGTTCAGGTTGCCAGCCATCCAATGGAAATTGTTGAGCTCGAAGAGAATCGCATCAAGCTGGTGCGTGTGTTTCCGCAGATCGTAAACGGATAGAGGCGACTCATTATATGAGAGTAACCCACTGAGTTACCAACTAAGTCCCTCTACAACAAAAGGCCCGGTTCATTGAACCGGGCCTTTTAGTATCTAGCTCTTTTTGTATCTAGCTCGCTCACTCTCTAGTGCAAAATGTATCTAGAGTGAAGCGCATTCAATGTGAACCAAAAATGATTAGTCGATTTTAAGCTCTTGAAGCATCGACTCTGGCAATGCCAGTTCATCATTTTTGTTTACTGAAATACCGGTAGCGATGATTGCATTCGCAATCTCTTTAGCTTCATCTAAGGAATGCATTGCCGCAGTACCACACTGGTATTCGTTCAACTCAGGGATCTTATTCTGGTTCTCAACTTTCAGTACGTCTTGCATAGCCGCTAACCAAGCTTCAGCCACTTGCTGCTCTGAAGGCGTACCAATCAAGCTCATATAGAAACCGGTACGACACCCCATAGGCGATATATCAATGATTTCAACCGCAGAGCCATTGAGGTGAGCACGCATGAACCCAGCGTATAGGTGCTCGAGAGTATGAATACCTCTCTCAGATAGGATATCTTTGTTTGGCGCAGTAAAACGCAGGTCAAATACCGTAATGGTATCCCCTTTTGGGGTTTGCATTGTTTTAGCAACACGAACTGCAGGTGCGTTCATGCGCGTGTGATCAACAGTAAAACTATCTAATAAAGGCATTGCTATTCTCCATGACGATTGGCTTTAAAAAAACCAACTTCGATTGTCTTCTAGTTCTTTTCGGCACTGTTTAAGTTGCCATCCATAATCTTTTGCTTGCTGTTCGACTTTGCGAGCCACCTTAATCAACGATGGTTTGCTGTTGTATGATTTGCGCTTATAGCCACCACGGCCTTCATGATAAGCCAGATATTGGTTATACGGGTCCCATAATGAGATTCCTAACTGACGGCGCGTCTCGCTGGTGTACCAACCAATGAACATTAATGCATCATCAAAATTGGTTCTCGAACCACCATTATTGGTCGCTTTTTGAAAGTCTTCCCAAGCAGGGTCTTGAGCTTGTGCATAGCCATAGGCACTACTGACTCTTCCCCACGGTATAAAGCCAAGAATATAATCTTTTGGTGGACGCGCATCATGTCGAAAGCTGCTCTCTTGTTTAACAAAAGCCATCGCGACGTTAATCGGTGTGCCCCACTCATCTTGCATATCGACCGCATCTTCATACCAAGAAGGGTGCTCTCTGAAGATGCTGCATATATTATTTTGCTGCTTAGGAGGAGGCGTCGCACATCCAACCAATAGGCTAGAGACAATACCAACAGTCACGACTGGTAACCATTTTCCACCCACATGAGTAGACTGACCTAATAAGGCTTGCTTCCTTTCCACCAAAGTCTCGCTATGCTTTTAAATATGAAAAATAGTCCGTTAAGAAACTATCAAAATCTTGAGTGCTCGCTTCTTCACTTTGCTGTTGAGCAATGACAGAGCGTTGAACTTCCGCTTCCATTAACTCAGCAGAATAAACTTTATATTGGTGTGCCTTGTGTTGTTGAGCATACGTTTTTCCTAACGCACAACCCACTTTACCCAAACCACCCAATTTCTTGGTCTCTTCTAATAACTGGCCAGAAATGGTCAACTCAGGGTTATCAATCCAGGCTTCAAGCGTATCGCACGTTTCTTGGTATGCACGACCACCTTGCTCAGCATCCATCAACTCAGCGATAACTCGAAGATCTTTGAATACATTTTTAGCCCAGTCTTGCAGAGACAGTCTTTCTCCATCACAACCAATCTTGAGCTCTAAACCAACCTGACGACCTTCTAAGATCACCTTGTTCCAGTTATCGCGCCAGCATTCAAGTTCGCAGTTATCCATCTCAGCAGAGTCTGATAACACGCTCCACGTTAGGAATAAATCTAAGAAGCGAACTTGCTGTTCATTGATGCCAATTGAACTGAATGGGTTTACGTCTAAAGAGCGAACCTCGATGTACTCAACGCCAGCACGAGCCAGTGCTTCAGATGGTTTCTCGCCACTTTTCGCCACACGCTTAGGACGGATTGGAGCATAAAGCTCATTCTCAATTTGCAGTACGTTGCTATTTAGTTGACGGTATTCCCCATCAACCTTAGTGCCAATCTCAGCGAATTCTTCTGATGGTGTGCGAATAGCTTGATTCAAACCTTCAAGGTATTGGTCTAGGCTGTTGAAGCCAATCTTCAGTACACTTTGCGCACTGTTGGTGTAACCAAGGTCACTTAAGCGCAATGCCGTTGCTTTGGGTAGATACAGTGTTTCTCCAACCTTTTCAAAAGGTAGGTTGGTTTCTCTTCCTTTGATAAAAGAAGAACATAGCGCAGGTGAAGCACCGAAGAAGTATGGGATTAACCAACCAAAGCGGTAGTAATTACGAATCAAACCGAAGTACGCATCTGATTTAGCTTCGCAACGCGCTTCTTCGGTTTGCTCTCCAAACAGACTGTCCCAAAAGCTTTCTGGGAAAGAGAAGTTGAAGTGAACACCCGAAATAATCTGCATCAGACTACCGTAGCGACGCTTTAGGCCTTCACGATATAGCGTCTTCATCTTACCGCTGTTAGAAGTACCGTATTGCGCAAGCTGAATGTAATCTTCACTCCCCACATAACAAGGCATAGAGAGTGGCCACAGCTTTTCGCCGTCTAACTTGGTTTGAGTGAAGTGATGGATATCAGACAACTGATTCAAAAGCGTCGGAACGTCGTTAGAAACAGGCGTGATAAACTCCAGTAGCGACTCAGAGAAATCGGTCGTTACCCATTCGTTCATCAACGCAGATCCTAAAGCCTTAGGGTGCGGCCCAGTAGCAAGATGCCCATCTTCCGTGTAGCGCAATGTTTCCCTTTCAACACCACGACCAAATTGAGAGAAGGTCTTAGGGTTGGTTGCAACTTGCTTTAGTCGCGCAGCAAAATCAATCAAAATTCTGTTCACTTATCTTATATTGTTCTTATTAGAACTATCATAAATTAGGTTGGAGGAGAAAAGTAGAATCTCTTCCCTCCCCCTTTAATGTGTACTCTAACGAATGATTTCAAGCTCTTCTATTGGAATATCTAACTTTTCTAATTGAGGGCGCAGCGAAGTCGCGTCACCAACAACAATTATTTGATAATCATTCGGGTCAAACCATTTCTTCGAGAGCTCATTTAAAGTCTCTTTTGAAACCGTTTCTACTATCTGGTTGCGCTGCTGTAGGTAGTCTTCATCAAGGCTCAGCGTAACAATATTACTCAACAATCCAGCCTTTTGACTTGGTGTTTCGTATTTAAGCGCATCTTGTTGACCGACGGCAAGGCGCATAAATTTCACCTCTTCGTCAGTTAATCCACTCTGACTAAATTCATTTAGCTCAGCAATAAACTCTTGAATTGATGGAACCGTCGCATTGGCTCTAACTTGAGCACTAAACACTACCGCACCAGTTTCACGCGTACTCGCAAAGTAACCGCTTGCACCGTAAGTGTAGGCTTTGTCTTCACGCAGGTTCTGGTTGATGCGGCTATTGAAGTTACCGGCTAAATTAAAGTTAGCCAATTGACTTAAATACAATTCACCGGTCGCATCAAACGGTAACCCTTTACGAACTAAGCGTACAATACTTTGTGGTGCTCCCGGCTTATCCACTAAGTACAAGTTCTGGCCCGAAAGCTCCTTGATGATCTGTGGACGAGTGAGTGGTGCAGCGTCACCTTGCCATTCTTCAAAGAACTGAAGCTGCTTTCCAACCTCCTCCTTCGTGATGTCCCCTACAATAACAATATTAGCTCCCTCAGGAGTATAGTGCTGACTGTAAAACAGTTTTACATCGTCTAGAGTTAACGATTCTAGAGAATCCTTGGTGCCATCACTCGCTCGACCAAAAATACTGCTACCGAACAACACCTCTCGGGTTGCTTGAGAAGCCATCCAGCTCGGTTGTTGATGCTGATACACTACGCCTTCTAACATCTGACTCTTAACGCGTTCGAAATCTTGAACATCAAACTTAGGCTCAAATAGAACTTCTTGCACGATCGCTAAGGTTTGAGGCAGGTTTTTCTCTAACGTCGAGACCGAAATATCTGTGGTATAGCTGCCAGCACTAATGCTAACGCTACTACCAAGCTTATCTAAGGTGGCCTGTAACTCTTCAACCGTTCGTTTAGTCGAACCTTCTTCCATCATCGATGCAGTTAGGTTCGCCAAACCCTCTTGACCTTTACCAACATAGCGCTCACCCGCAGGGAGTTGAATTTGTAGCTGCACTGTCGGCGTTTCGCTAGTCACAGTACCAATCAAGTCAGTACCATTAGCAAAATGCATGCGATACAGCTCAGGCATGGTCGCTTCAACACCAAAGTTCACTTCAGGCATCACGCTGCGATCAAATGTGTTCGGTGCCTTTCTGAAATCCAATTGTTCTTCTGTCACTTTGCTGTATTCAGGAAGGGTACGAGCAGGAGTGCTAAATGTAGCCTCGCGAACCGCTAAGTCGAGTTTTTTCTTAGGAACCACACTCAAGGTAACCTTGTGCTTACCTTCGATAAAATCTCGGTACGCCTTGCTTACGCTTTCAGGGGTAACAGATCGGATTTGATCGAGTTTTGATTCAATACGATCAGGCTGGCCATAGAAGGTTTGATTTGACGCGAGCTGTGAAACCTTGCCTCTAACACTTTGCAGTGCAAACACCGCATTCGCTTCAGCCATGCCGGTAATTTGATCTAGACGATCTTGTTCCACACCGCCTTTCGAAAATTGTTCTAGGGTTTCCATCAGTTCTTTATTAAGAACCGTCAAATCCCCCTTTTCACCTGAGTCACCCATCGCATAGACATACATAGTACAAGCGAGCTCAGCACAATCGTGGAAAGAGCCTGCACTCACCGCTTTTTGCGTTTTTACGAGGTTTTGGTACAGATAACTGTTGGTCCCTGAACCTAACACGTTAGACAGCGCATTCAGTGAAGCTTGCGTATCTTCACCGCGGTAGGTTGTTGGCCAACCAACAAGCACCATCGGCTGACGAACGTTGTCTTCTAACGTGATGTACTTATCTTCTGTTAGAACAGCTGGTTGCTTCTCAGCAGCCTTAACTTCCGGACCTTGAGGGATTGGGCCAAAATACTGATTAACCCACTCTAGCGTGTCATCAACGTCGATATCACCACCGATAGTCAGTACCGCATTATTTGGGCCGTACCAACGTAGGAAGAACGCCTTAAGGTCATTCACATCAACACGGTCTAGATCTTCCACATAACCGATTGGTTGCCATGAGTAAGGATGACCTTCAGGGTAAAGCGCTTCACCCATGCGTTCCCACATCAAGCCATAAGGACGGTTTTCATAACTTTGAGCACGTTCGTTTTTAACCGTGCCTCTTTGAACTTCGAATTTCTTCTGAGAAACCGCATCCAATAAAAAACCCATTCGGTCTGATTCTAACCACAACATTTTCTCAAGTTGGTTAGATGGAACGGTTTCAAAGTAGTTAGTACGATCACGGTTAGTCGTGCCGTTTAACGAGCCACCCGCCTCGGTAATGATCTTAAAGTGCTGCTGGTCACCGACGTTCTCAGAGCCTTGGAACATCATGTGTTCGAAGAAATGAGCAAAGCCCGATTTGCCTATTTCTTCACGAGCTGAGCCGACATGATAGGTCACATCCACATGTACAAGAGGATCAGAATCATCAGGGGAAAGAATAACTGTCAGGCCGTTTTCAAGCTGATATTTGGTGTAAGGGATCACCACTTTATCTTTAGAAGGCTTAACCTCTTCTAACAGAGTGACACCTTCAGGTAACGAGGAAAAGAAGGGTGTAGAGCTAGGTACATTGTAAGAACAGCCTGCAATGGCGATAAGAGAAAATGTACCAAGTAAAACCTTTTTCATAGGTTCTCCTTAGAAAAAACCGAAGTAGATAGCAGCAAGTAAGCTGTAGCGAGCGGCTTTGCCAATCGCTATCAAAATAACGCTAGGAATAAATTTCATTCTTAACCAACCCGCGGCTAAGCACAAAGGGTCACCAATGATCGGCAACCAACTGAATAACAGTGTCCAATAGCCATAGCGGCTCAGCCAAGCCATAGCCTTATGACCATGCTTTTCAGATTGAGTTCGATTAGGCAGCCACAAACCAATCCAATAGTTGGTCAGCCCGCCTAAAGTATTACCGAGTGTCGCCAGAAGAATGATTGATGATGTTGAGAACTGATCTAAGCTCAATGCTGCAACAAGGCTTGCTTCTGAGCCCCCTGGTAACAATGTGGCACTCAAGAAGCCACTAATGAAGAGCACCCACAGCGCCGAGTCAGAAAACCACAACGCTATGTTTTCAAAAAGAGAATTAAAGAACTCTAGCACTGCATATTAACCTTCTTGCATTTTAAGTAGTACCTTGCCTCTGGTGTGTCCGGTTTCTACTTGTAGATGCGCCGACTGTGCTTCATCTAACGGGTAGATAGTTTGAATTTCTGTTTTGAGCAACCCTACGCTAACCATGTAAAGCATAGTGTCCATTTGCTCTGGATTTGGCTCAACGAGCATACCTGAAGCGGTGAAACCCAATAATGTCGCTTTCTCGCAAATTAATTCAGCAGACAGCGTAGGCACCGTTACCACTCTCGCACCATCTTTCAAACACTTCAACGCATCAAGCGCGGTATCACCACCCACTAAATCAATCAGTACATCAACATCAGAGACTCTTTCCGATGCTGGCGCAAATTTATAGTTAATCGCATGAGCGCCTAACGTAGCAAGGTAATCAAGGTTAGCCTCGCTGCAGGTCGTGTAAACCTCAGCTTTTGCAGCCACTGCGATTTGAACCGCAAGGTGACCAACGCCGCCGGCGCCCGCTAAGATGAGTACGCGATCGCCCTCTTTCACTTCCGCTTTGTTAAGCGCTTGTGCTGCGGTTTGGCTAGCGAGTGGTAAAGCTGCAGCCGCTTCTAACGCAACCGAGTCTGGGACCATACTTAATGCGACTTCTGGAACACACACATACTGGCTATAACCGCCACCTTGCAGTGGAAAACCAATAAATCCGGCTACGTTATCACCAACAGTAAAACGCTCTGCCTGTTCGCCTAGCGTAACAATTTGCCCTGAAATATCGTAACCAGGAACCCAAGGAAGGTTGTCTTTGTTTTGTGCTGCCGCCCAACCAAGGCCAGCACGGGTTTTTACATCAATAGGATTAACGCCTGAAAAGGAAACTTTAACCACCACTTCTCCGGCCTTAGGCTCAGGAATAGTACTGGTTTGAATACTGAGGTTTTCGACGCCGCCGAATTGAGTAATCGCAATCTGTTTATTTTCCATTTCCACATTTCCTTGATTGATAGAAGCCCTGATGAGTAAGCACCCTAATTAATAAAAAGAAAGGGATGCGAAAGCATCCCTTTGACTATAAACCATTTAATAAGGCGAAGTTAACCGCTCATGCGTAAATTGACGACCAATTAACGTAACGAGCAGCATAGCCAAGTAACTCATTAACCTACGAGAGCTAATAGGATACCCGCAGCAACGGCACTACCAAGTACACCCGCTACGTTCGGACCCATCGCATGCATCAACAGGAAGTTCTGAGGGTTTGCCTCAAGTCCAACCTTATTCACAACACGAGCCGCCATCGGAACCGCTGATACACCAGCGGCGCCAATCAGTGGGTTAATGTCTTCTTTCGAGAAGCGGTTCAGCAGCTTCGCCATCAATACACCACCAGCCGTACCAATACTAAACGCCACCGCGCCTAAACCTAGAATACCCAGTGTCTCTAAGTTCAAGAACGTATCCGCTTGAAGCTTAGAGCCAACACCTAGGCCAAGGAAAATAGTCACAACGTTAATCAGTTCGTTTTGGGCTGTTTTTGAAAGACGATCAACCACACCCGCTTCGCGCATTAAGTTACCCAAACAGAACATACCTACTAGAGGGGTTGCTGATGGTAGGAACAAAATCGTCATAAGCAGTACAGCTAGCGGGAAAAGGATCTTCTCAGCTTTGCTTACATGACGAAGTTGAGCCATCTTAATTTGGCGCTCTTCAGGAGACGTTAACGCTTTCATGATTGGTGGCTGAATAATAGGAACTAAAGCCATGTAGCTATACGCCGCTACCGCAATCGCACCTAATAGATCAGGAGATAGCTTGCTCGCCAAAAAGATCGCGGTTGGGCCATCGGCACCACCAATGATCGCAATTGACGAAGCATCTGCCATTGAGAACTCCATTCCTGGTACATAGTTCAGCAAGATCGCGCCAAATAGCGTTGCGAATATACCAAACTGAGCAGCAGCCCCGAGCCACAGTGTTTTAGGGTTAGCAATCAACGCACCAAAGTCCGTCATAGCTCCAACACCCATAAAGATCAGCAGTGGAAAAATGCCAGTTTCAATACCAATGTAGTAAACGTAGTAAAGCAAACCGCCGGGATCCGTGAATCCAGCATTTGGAATATTGGCTAATACAGCACCAAAACCAATAGGTAACAGCAGTAAAGGTTCAAACCCTTTGCGAATTGCCAAAAACAACAGTGAGCAACCAACCAACATCATACAGATCTGGCCGAACTCAAAGTTAGCAATCCCTGTTTCAGACCATAAGGTCATCAATCCTTCCATGGTGCTCCCTTACGCTAAGCTTAGTAGTGGAGCGCCTACAGTAACTGCATCGCCTTCTTTAACATTCAATTCTTGAACGATACCACTGCGAGCAGCTCGTACTTCCGTTTCCATTTTCATCGCTTCTAGGATCAGAAGAACATCACCTTCGGCCACTTCAGCACCCGCCTGAACGATGACTTTAAAGATGTTGCCGGCTAATGGAGCTGGAACCGCTTCTGCATCAGAAGCCGCAGCAGGTGCTGCTTGAGCTGCTTGTGCAGGTTTCGCTGATGGAGATACCGATGTCAGTTCACCTTGAGGGCCAACTTCAACATCATAAACTTGACCATCAACCTTCACGCTGTAGCTCTCAATGCCGCCAGCAGCAGGTTGTGGTGCCGCCGTAACAGGAGTTGCAGCTTCAGCCGTTGGTACAGGTTCAAACGCTTCAGGGTTGTGACGGTTTTTAAGGAACTTAAGACCCACTTGTGGGAATAGTGCGTACGTCAGTACATCATCAACGGTATCTTCAGCGAGTGAAATACCATCTGATTTCGCTTTTTCTAAAAGGTCAGTCGTTAACGTATCCATTTCAGACTTAAGTAAGTCAGCAGGACGACACGTGATTGGCTCAGCACCATCTAACACTTTCGCTTGCAGTTCAGCATCAACCTCAGCAGGAGCTTGACCGTATTCGCCTTTCAGTAGACCCGCAGTCTCTTTAGTGATGCTCTTGTAGCGCTCACCCGTTAGAACGTTGATAACCGCTTGAGTACCGACAATCTGAGAAGTAGGTGTTACCAAAGGAATGTAACCCAACTCTTTACGTACGCGTGGGATCTCTTCTAGAACTTCATCCATGCGATCGGCAGCGCCTTGCTCTTTAAGCTGGCCTTCCATGTTGGTTAACATGCCGCCAGGAACTTGAGCGATCAAGATTCGAGAATCGACACCTTTTAGCTGGCCTTCCCATTTCGCATACTTTTTACGTACATCACGGAAGTAAGCCGCGATTGGTTCGATTTGGTCTAGTTTGAGATTCGTGTCGCGCTCTGTGCCTTCTAGCATAGCAACAACCGTTTCGGTTGGTGTATGGCCGTAAGTACAGCTCATAGAAGAGATTGCGGTGTCTAGAATATCAATACCCGCTTCAACAGCTTTAACGGCTGTAGCGGTTGATAGACCCGTTGTCGCGTGGCTATGCAGCGCTAGAGGCACATCACAAGACGCTTTGATGCGAGTGATTAGCTCTTCCGCTTCATAAGGCTTTAATAAACCTGACATATCTTTGATGCATAGTGAATGACAACCTAGATCCTCTAGGCGCTTAGCCAAATCAACCCACGTATCTGAGTTGTGAACCGGACTGGTTGTGTAAGACAACGTACCTTGAGCGTGGCCGCCAACATCAATCGTTGCTTTCACTGCGGTTTCAAAGTTACGTACGTCATTCATCGCATCAAAAATACGGAATACGTCCATGCCGTTACTATGGGCACGTTCAACAAACTTTTCTACTACATCATCCGCGTAGTGACGGTAACCCAATAAATTTTGACCACGCAGTAGCATCTGCATTGGTGTGTTGGGCATCGCTTTTTTCAGCTCTCGTAAACGTTCCCACGGATCTTCTCCAAGAAAACGGATGCACGAATCAAACGTTGCGCCGCCCCAAGTCTCAAGTGACCAGTAACCGACTTTATCCAGTTCTGCCGCAATTGGCAGCATATCTTCGATACGCATACGAGTAGCAAATAGTGACTGGTGCGCGTCACGAAGTACCACATCTGTGATAGCTAGTGGTTTAGACATGCTCATAAACTCCTTTTTAATCCTTTAAAATGCTACTTAGCAGTAGACGCACGGTATTGATGAACCGCGGCCGAAATTGCTGCCACTACCTGTGGACTAACAGCTGAAGGGTTTGATTGTGATTTTTGAATTTTTTTAGGTGCTGCGATCGGCTCCGGTACTTCTTCTGGTACCAGTTTTGACATCAACCGAACGAGGTAAACTAGAATAGTTAAGAAAATAAAGACAACGGACATCCCCGTTATCATTAGAGTCGCCGCATCTCCTAGCAGGCTTCCAATATTAGTCATGTTGCTTCCTTTCTTCGTCATCCTGACATACGTACAGGATTTCAGCGAATAGTGATCCCGACCCATGGATTATCTCGATTGGTAAAAGTTTGTCAATTTTGTTTAAGGTTCTGTTACGGATAACGCACACATAAGGTTAATTATTCGCCTATCAGATCACATAAATCTGTCAAATGAGTCATTTTTAGATATTTAAACTGTGACTTAAACGGGGCTTTTCTGAGAATTGATATGAGAAAGGTAGAATAACAAAGAAGCAATCAAGAATTACTTTAAATACAACAAGTTAAAAACACCACAAATTTAACATTGTTGCAACAAATTTACAGAAGACATAAAAAAAGCCTCGTAAAAACGAGGCTTTCTCTAATAATGTGGTGCGCCCTGGAGGATTCGAACCTCCGACCGCCTGGTTCGTAGCCAGGTACTCTATCCAGCTGAGCTAAGGGCGCAACGGTTTCGATATTAAGCAGTTAATTAAGGCAATAAAGCAAAACTAAACATTCAACATCAGGATTAGTAAAAACCCTAAATAGTGGTGCGCCCTGGAGGATTCGAACCTCCGACCGCCTGGTTCGTAGCCAGGTACTCTATCCAGCTGAGCTAAGGGCGCAACGGTTTCGATATTAAGCA